>CAZJYB010000039.1:0-26649 GCA_964549865.1 uncultured Anaerolineaceae bacterium | reverse complement strand
GCCGGCGGCACCAGGAGCGGGTGTTTGAGGCGGCAACCCGGCAAATTGGGTCATCATTTCCGGCGAAAGCGTGCCCGTCGGTGTCGATATAAAATCCAGGGTCGGTGTTGTAAGAAAAACCTCGGCCGGCAACCCCGGAATGATAAAGGATGTCATGGAGAATTCAAAACAGAACAGGATGACAAGCAGGGCGCTGATCGCAGCTGCCTGTCCTATTCGACGGGAGGAAAATTCCTTTTCCAGCTTGTAAACAGCCGTTTGCCATTCGATCCATGAACGCCACAGCCAGCGAAAGGAAAACAATGCCCCGATAGCCAGCACAACATAGATCAGCACCTCGAACGAGGCGAGGAATTTATAAAAATCTGCCATTCGCGGAGTTTAATATCCTACATCCCGCGCAATACACCGCGGATGATCTTTTCCATTTTAGGGGTGATCACCTTGCCGGCTTCGATCACTTCCTCGTGAGTAGTAACGGTCGAGCCATCAAGGTTGGCCTTATTACTGATGCCTGAAAAACCAAGCGGACGCATATTTCCATGTCGCGCGACGATGACTTCCGGCACCGTGGACATGCCCACGGCATCTGCTCCTGCCAAACGCAGAAAGCGAAGGTCGGCTGGCGATTCGAATGAAGGCCCGCTGAGGCCGGCATAGACACCCTCACGCAAAGTGATCTTGTTCTCTGCGGCAACCGTACGCGCCAGATCTGAATAAGCACGGTCATAGGGCTGGCTCATATCGGGAAAGCGCGGGCCAATCTCGTCGAGATTCGGTCCCATTAATGGGTTCAGACCAGACATGCCCATCAGGTTAAGTTGGTCGGTGATCAGCATTACATCGCCTGGTTGAAAATCCGGGTGCACCCCCCCAGCTGCATTCGTTACGATCATATTTTCAATTCCCATACGCTGCATGACACGGACGGGCAGGGTAACCTGGCCCATGGTGTATCCTTCATAATAATGAATACGCCCCTGCATCACCAGGACATTCTTTCCTTCAAGTTTGCCGATCACAAAACGCCCCATATGCCCGTGAACAGTTGAGACAGGGAAGTGGGGCAGTTCGTTATAAGGGATGTAAACAGCCTCTTGAACAGAATCAGCCAGCCCGTTAAGACCAGAGCCGAGAATGATCCCGACAGTGGGTTTCAAGGAAATTCTTTTCTGAATTGCCTGTGTGGCCTCATCGATTTGAGCAAGGGAAATGTAAGTCTGCATTTGATTCCATGATCTGGTAAAGGATGGCAAAGCTGGCGCATCCCCAAAACCATCTGTGCGAAGAGATTATATCAGAAATCACATCCGAGCCTTTTGGAGTAGAAAAAAAACAGCTCTTATGCTATCCTTCCACCAATGAGGCTTCAATCCAAAAACGATCTGAGTATTCTGGGATCCGGCCTGCTTGGGCTCACCGGCCTCAGCCTGCTTTTATTTCAATCATCTATACAACGGGGGTTTCAGGGTATATCCCGGGAATCGTTGATCGCCTGGGGAGTTTTATGCTTCATACTTTCACTCACTATTCAAATGATGCTAGTTATTCAGGTCCCGGCGATCCGCGAATCGATCACCCGAGCATGTTGCAGCCTGGCGCTTTTGTATTTTTCGGGAATATCGATCAAGGCCGGGCTTTATCTTGAAGCTCTCGTCCTGTTGGCCGCAAGTATTACTCAAATTCTTATTTCGCCCTATTTAATAAAGAGGCTCGAAAATGTTGACCTATTGAAAGTGTCTGCACCAGCACTTGGGCTGGCAGCCGCTCTTTGCTTGATCTTCGCGGATTCGCAGTATACCGGATTAAATCGCTCGCCTTATTATGTCGCAATCGTAATTTCCTTTTTTATAGCCGCCTCATTTGGAATTGTTTCCATATTTTCCCCTACAACAAAATTTGACAAGGCCATGTTCCGCCTTCAGGCAATCCCATGGCTGGCTTGGTGTTTGATCCTGCTTCCCAGTGCTTCCCCGCTGGCTTTGATCGCTCCCATGATGCTGGCCACAGTTATTCTCCTTGCGGGAACGATCCCCTGGGATCTACTGGCCCTGCCCAAATACGACATCCTTGGACGCAGGATCCTTCTGGTGGCAGCCACACTTGAACTGACCCTGTTGATCTTCCTGAGCGCATTACTCTGGCTGCTGGACACATCCATTGTGATCCAGGATGGATATCTTGTTACACCACAAGGAGCGGTTTTTTTATTTTTCATTATTCTATCGGCGATATTGTATTACGAGGTCGCCATGATCATCATGGCAATCAACAGCCTCGCATCTGAATTAACCCGGGCGGCAGATCATGCGGATATCCCGGACACTGAATCGCACCTGAGCACGTGGAACGACCGGCTGACGCGCTACATTAAACCATTCAATCTTCTGCGCGAAGGCATTCAAATCCGTTTGAACGCGCAAGTAGACCAGATCAGTGCGCTTTCACGCCAGTTATCTGCTGAAAAGAAACGAAATGCCCAACTCGTCTTATTAAATGAGCTTAGCCAGCAACTTGAAAATCAACTGGATCAGCCGGTATCTGCCCAATTGGCTGTGAATACGCTCGAAGGCGCCCTGAATTGTTCCCTGGTAACCCTTTTTATTCACGAAGAAGATAACGATCTTATGCTGCTTGCCGCGGCAGGTCTACAAACCAGCATAATTCCGCCGGGCTATCGTCAAAACATCTCCGTGGGTGCGATCGGCAGGGCCATCAGACAGAGAAAAACCCAGACCATCAATGATATTCAGCTGGACGGGGATTACATTCGTTTTGAGAACGAGCAAAGTTCATCCTGTGTGATCGTTCCAATGATCTTCAACGGTCATGTCAACGGCGTTTTGGTACTCAATCATGAACAGACCAATGCGTTTGGGAGCATTGAGATCGGGCTGGCTGAAGCAGTTGCCGAAGAGCTTATAAGAGCCTGGGAACGCTGCGGATATCGTCAACGCTTGATGAATCTGATCCAGTCTGGAAGCCAGCTATCTTCAGTCGTGGAGCCTGAAAGTACTGCACGCGAAGTGGCGGCCATCACGCGGCAGATCCTGGATGCCAGGTTTACTTTTGTACAAATTCAACTTGGGCAGGAGAGTAATTTTATACAAACTGCATCTTCAGGGGAAGCCGCAAAATTGCTGGATTCGTTGGAAGGTGGCGGGCTGAGAGAACCGCTCATTCAAGCTGCCTTCCATGCTGCACAACCTTTCCGGGTACGCGATGTGCGTAAATATTCCACCACATCCAAACTCGAAATTGACCATGCCAGCCTGCGCAGCATGCTGGCAATTCCCATTCGCTGGCACCGGCTCAGCATCGGCGCGATCCTGGCGTTTGGCAAACAAAACGAGGTCTTTTTTACTGAAAACGACGAGTCGCTTGCCGAACTTCTCTCCATTCAAGCAGCGGGTGCATTTGAAAGCACCTGGTTACAGCAGGAATTACGCGCCTCCCTGACCACAACATCGCTTTTATACCGCTTAAGTACACAGATCATTCAGGCCGATAACCTTTATGATGCGGCCATTGACATTGCGCAAACAGCTCACAAACTGGCCAGGGGAATATCCACAGGAATTGTGCTCTTCTCTTCGAAGGATAAGATCGAGGCCGAAGTCGAAATTGATTCCACAGGTTCACATACAAGTCAAAACCATCCGATGGAAATGATCATGCAGGTGATGGAATCGGGGCAATTAATTTATATTTCACAGGGCCAGTCCATGATGCGAGCATGCCTTCCGATCCAAACCTCAATTCGAAAATATGGTGCTTTGTGGATAAATATCCCGGAGGGCCCTCATCATAAACCCGCAAACCCTGCCGACCTGCAAACCCTGGTAAACCAGACAGCCATCGCTTTGGAGCGCTCACTCTTACTGGTTGAATCCCGTCAGCAGGCACAAGAGATCAAAAACGCATACGACATGTTGGAAACCACATATGACCAAACGCTTGCAGCCCTCATTTCGGCACTGGATGCCAGGGATAGTGAAACCGAGGGACACAGTTTGCGGGTCAGCCAGCTCGTCGCACAGCTTGGGGAAACCCTGGGCTTTTCGCGTGAGCAACTAAAGGTGCTGGAACGCGGGTCGCTTCTCCACGATATTGGCAAGATCGGGATCAGCGATTCGATCCTGCATAAACCAGGCCCTTTGGGCGAGGAGGAATGGAAGATCATGCGCCAGCACCCCGACATTGGAGCTCGTATTGTGGAAGGGATCCCATTCCTGCAGGAAACAATTCCGTTGATCCGCCATCATCAGGAGAGGTGGAATGGAACCGGCTATCCTCTGGGTTTAAAAGGAGATGAAATTCCGGGCCTTGCCCGCCTATTCGCCGTTGTCGATGCATACGACGCGCTCACAAACGATCGGCCATACAGGAAAAAAATATCTTCTGATGAAGCGCTTCAGTATCTTCACACACATGCGGGTGTTTTATTTGACCCGGCGATCGTCGATATTTTTGAAAAATTGATGCTGAACACCGAAGCAAACCTGGTGATCCCTGAGTAAGCTTATGCACAACCGCACAAAGACTTTCGGGTCCACACCACAGGAGAATCTGGTCTCCATCCTGCCTGCAGTGATCGCAGGGATTATTGTATTGGCAGCAACCATTGTTACAGTTTTTATTTACTTTGAGCCGAATAGCCAGCTCTACAAGATCGTACTGACGATTTTTGGGGTTGTTGGAAGTCTGTACCTCGCCTTTTACCACTTCCTGTTCACTGCCTCATTAAATAAGACACGATTTGCCTGGACAAATGCCTTCATCACTGGGTGCGCCCTGGGATTAATGACCTTCTTCATTCCCACGGAGATCGATTACCTGCTTTATACGCTTCTATTCATAACCGCCCTTGCAACTTCGCTAACATCGTCGCGCGGACCTGCATTCTTCCTGATCCTGATCGTCACCATTACCCACTTTATAACAAATCTGAAAGACGATATACCCGGCTATGACTGGATCACCTACATGGGTTTGATCATCGCGATCGTCATGGCTGTGGAAACCATTCAGCAGCTTAAAAGCCTGGCACGCCGGCAGATCAACCGCCTTGAGATCATCAATGAACTAAGTACACAGATCGTATATACACTCGAAACGCAACAACTCCTTTCGCTTCTCAACGCCGCCTTTCAAAACGCTCTTGAAGCAGATACTTATTACATTGGTCTTGTGGACGGCGAACAGATCCATATGCAGTTGTTCTACGACGATGGAGAATATTTCAACGACATACGCGTAAACAGGGAAGGCTCATTATCAGACTGGGTGATCAATAACCAGCGTCCCCTCTTCCTTTCAGATCTGCGGCAACCCGTTATTTTGGAGGGAGTGGATGTTTTACATATCGGGAAGCAAAAAAATTCACTCTCCTGGATGGGAGTGCCGATGAAAGGCACACATGTGGACGGGGTCATGGTGATCGGCTCGTACAGCCCGAATGCTTTTGACAGGAGCGATCTGGAGTTGCTCTCCAATATTGCCCAGCGCGCCGTACTTGCGCTGGACAATACGTATCACCATGCACATGTGCAAAAAGAGG
The DNA here is from genome assembly GCA_964549865.1 of uncultured Anaerolineaceae bacterium. Taxonomy (GTDB): domain Bacteria; phylum Chloroflexota; class Anaerolineae; order Anaerolineales; family Villigracilaceae; genus Villigracilis. Next base: position 21,089 of record CAZJYB010000039.1, on the reverse strand, counting down.
CGCGCCTCGACAGCCTTACGCGCGTCTACAATCACGGACACTTCATTGAAGCATTGCAGGAAAAGGCAGATGACTGCCGCGCACAGAAACAACCACTCAGCCTGATCATGCTGGATATCGACCACTTCAAAAAATATAACGATAGATTCGGGCATCAAGTGGGGGATGAGATCCTGGTGCGTTTGTGTGAGATCATTCGCAACAATATCAAACAGGCCGATATCGTGGGCCGCTGGGGAGGAGAGGAATTCGCCATCGCCCTCCCAAACTCCGATGCAGGGCAGGCGTTTCAAATCGCTCGCCGGATCCGTGAAACCCTGGCGTCTCTAAAATTAGATCGCGATAGAGAAATAAGCTTCCCGATCCCCACCGTAAGCCAGGGGATTGCCGTTTTGCACGAAGGAATGGACGATATTACAAAACTCATCGATGTTGCAGATAAACGTCTGTATATCGCAAAGGAACGTGGGCGCGATCAGATCGAACCCATGCCCACTCAAAATGCAAAAACGAATTAAGTTTTCAAAACATCCTCAAACGCCTGCAGGGCTTTCTCCACGCCTGCATCGTCAACCCAATAATGAGTTACCAGACGGAAACGACGGGGGCCGGCCCAATCCACCAACACACCGCGTTTCTCCATCTCTTCAATGATCTGATTCACGCTCGATCGGACTTCATCTGCAAGGTTAAAGTACAACATATTCGTGGATGCACCTTCGGCCGGGTCCAAAACCAGACCCTTCACCTGCCTCAACCCTTCAGCGAGTTTCTTTGCACGGGCATGGTCCTGCCCAAGCCGCCCCGTCATTCTATCCAGTGAAATAAGTCCGGCCGCGGCAAGCACACCCACCTGTCTCATTCCACCTCCTACCATCTTCCGCAAATGACGCGCGCGCGCAATGAATTTCGCTGTTCCCACCAGCATTGAACCGATGGGCGCGACCAGGCCCTTGCTGAGACAAAACATCAGTGAGTCTGCAGGCTGGGCCAATTCTTTCACAGGGACGTTCAACGCTGCTGCAGCATTAAAAATCCGTGCGCCATCAATATGCAGGATTAAGTTATTGTCATGTGCGATCTTTCCGACCGCACGCGTATATTCCACAGAAAGCGAGACGCCGCCGCAGACATTCTGGGTATTCTCGAGGCAGATGAGCCGCGTGATCGTGTGATGTACATCCTCGGTCTGGATGGAGGCGAGGATGTCCTCCAACGCGAGGGTGCCATCCGGCCGATTTTGGACCGGGCGCGGGTGAATGCCTCCCAGGGCGGCCATTCCCCCGGCTTCATTCATATAAATATGGGACTTCTCGCCGACAATGGCTTCATCCCCGCGCTGGCAATGGACAAGCAAAGCAAGCAGATTGCCCATCGTGCCGGAAGGGACGAATAGCGAATCTTCCTTGCCAAGCATTTCAGCGGCTTTTTCCTGTAATTTATTTACAGTGGGATCGTCCATGTACACATCGTCTCCCACTTCTGCCTCGGCCATCGCCTCACGCATTTCGGGAGTGGGCTTGGTGACGGTATCTGACCGCAGATCTATGTATTCCATTTTTTATCTCCTTAAAACGTACTCTCTCAGGGGACTGAGCCTCTGAGAGAGTACGAATTTCACCGGGGAAGATTCACGGATTAAATTGCCTTACTTCTTCCATCACCTGTTTCAACTCATCGGGCAACTCCGCTTCGAATACACGCGGGGTCTTCTCGTTTGGCAGGATAATGCTCAGCTTTGCCGCATGTAAAAAATGCCTGTTGATCTTCAATGTAAAGTTCCTCTTGCCATAGATCGGATCCCCGACGATCGGACAGCCTAAAAAGGCACAATGCAGGCGGATCTGATGCGTTCTTCCTGTAAGCGGGTGAAATTCCAGCAGCGTGTGTTCTTTGAAAGATTCGAGTGTGTGATACTCACTTACAGCATCGCGCCCTTTCCCTGCATGCTGAATCGCCATCTTCTTTCGGTGACTTGGGTCGCGCCCGATCGGTGCTTCCACGCGGCCGGTTGGCGTGGGAGGCTTGCCATCCACTAATGCAAGGTAGGTCTTATCCACTTTTCGCAAACGGAACTGGTCCTGCAGCCAGCGATGGGCGCGTTCATTTTTGGCGAGTATGATCAAACCGGAAGTCTCTTTATCCAAACGATGGACAACCCCTGGCCGTTCTTCACCGCCGATCCCTTCAATATCCGGGTCATACCCTAAAACTGCATGAACAAGCGTTCCGGAAGAATGCCCGGCCGCAGGGTGAACCACCATGCCGGCAGCCTTGTTCACCACAAGCAGGTCATCATTTTCAAAGACAATATCGAGGGGAATATCCTCCCCTACCAAACCACTGGGCACTGCAGGCGGTATATGCACGTCAACCACTGCGTCTGCTTCGATCATCTGCCCGGATTTCTTCGCAGGCTTTCCATTAACAGAAACAAAACCATCGTCGATCAACCCCTGCAGGCGTGCCCGCGAAAATTCCGGCAAACAATTTACGAGAAACTTATCGAGTCTTTCCGCTTTTTCCCCCGCGTAAGTGAAATTTTCAACACGGTCACTCACGATTGCTCGCTGTTGACCGCTGAACGATCACCATTCAATGCGGATTGCTCGCTGGCCTTCTTCTTCTCGGCTCGTTCCTTGATCCATACACCGAGCAGCAGAACAACCACACCCACCGTAATGGATGAATCTGCCACATTGAAAACCGGAAAGGTGCCGATCGAAATGAAATCCGTCACCTTCTCCAACGTCAGACGGTCTATCAGATTCCCGGCCGCGCCGGCAAGCTGCAGGCCCATGGCCAGCTTTAATGTCCAATCTTCCGATTCAACATGGGGATAATAGTAAATGATCGCGCCGATCACGATAAAAGCAAGCACAGTGAACACAATGTTCCCATTCTGGAACATGCCGAACGCGGCGCCGCTGTTATACCAATGCACGATGCGCGCGTATGGGCTCAGCCAGTTTAACCATTCCGGCAGCCATGTGCCTTGAAACGGCAAATTCTCACGCACCAGCCATTTCGTCCATTGGTCGAGCGCGATGATACTCCCCGAAATACCCAGCAAAACCAAGTAGTCTTTCACAAAACGATTCAAGCGACACCTCAATTTGAAATTTCCCGGTTATTGTACCTTAATCAGTTACGTACACTCGCGGCACGCGCGCGCTGATATTCGTCATCACCTCGTATTCGTTCGTGCCGGTCCAATCTGCCAGGTCTTCGGCCGTGATCCCCTGCCCGAGTAAAACAACCTCGTCACCCACATTTACATCGTCCTCGCCTGCATTGACCATGAATTGGTCCATGCAAATGCGCCCCACTTGTGGATATTTTTTTCCGTTGATGATCACCCTGGCCTGGTTTGTCATGCGACGAAAGTATCCATCGGCATATCCACTGGGGATTGTGACGATCCGCGCGGCGCTTTCAGCCTGCCACAACGACCCATAGCTGACTCCACGCCCGGGCTGCGTGACCTTGCTGTAGACAACTTGCGATCTCCAAGTGAGCGCCGGCCTCACATCAATGGTCTTTGCAATATCACGAGCGGGATATACACCATAAAACAAAACACCGGGCCTGACCATGTCGTAATAGCTTTCCGGCAATAACAAGGTCGCGCCAGAATTTGCCGTATGTCTTATTGATGGATGCGGCTGACTTCGCTTTTCATAAATGGACAGGGCTTCTTCAAATCTTTCCAATTGGAGCGAGGCTTTGACTATTGTCGAGTCAATCAGCTTGCCATCCGCAATCGGCAAGCTGATTGACTCCATAGTTTCTGAATTCGCAAAGTGAGTAAATATCCCTTCTATATCTAAGTGACTACACGCAAAGGATTTCTCGATGAGAGGCCCGGCTTCATACTCGCGGACACCTATCCGCTCCATGCCGGTATCGATTTTGAGATGGACTTTGATCCGCTTGCGGGTGGACTCTGCCATTTGTTCAGCGGCAGCGAGCAGGTCCAAAGAAGAGGCGGTGAGGGTTAAATCGTATTCAAAGAAATCAGGTAACTGCCCAGGGAGAGTCCCACCCATAACGAGGATCGGAGTCGCAATCCCCAACGTACGAAGATGAATCCCCTCTTCCACCAGTGCCACGCCAATGTAATCTGCAAAAGGCGCGATGAAAGACGCAACACCATCCACACCATGACCATAGGCATTTGCCTTTAGCACGACAAGCACCTTTGCAGGCGTAACATGTGCACGGATGTTTTCGAGGTTTTGTTTTAGCTGAGATAGATTAACTTTCAAATATGTGGGACGCATGATTTATTTGTGTGAAGTTTTTGCGCGCCAGTGATATTCCACATCGGGTTCAGATTCAGGCGCAGGGCTGACCCCGAATTTTTCAGCAACGAAATCATTCTTTTCATAGAACGCACGCGCCATCTTATTTGCGACATGGGTATATAACCAGATATGTTTCGGCAGGAGTTTGCGCGCCTTATCCAGCAAAGCCTGTCCAATTCCCTGGCGATGATATGCAGGGTCAACATACAGGCGATCTACAAATTCGCCCTGGATGGCAAGAAAGCCCAGGGGAACGCCATCGCGCTCATACACCCAAATTTGATTTTCAGTGACAACGACATCCCGAAAGAATTCGCGGGCGCCTTCAAGGGTATGTCCCATGCGCTCCTTCAGCCCCGGCATGGCAACATCCATCGCTGCATACCAAAATTTGGTAACGACTTCAAAATCTTCTGCGCGATACGGACGGATCATATTTCTCCTGTTTAAAAGATAAGTGGACGGCATGTGCCGTCCACTTATTTTACTTGCAAAAACTGCTTGAGTACAAAGAATGCTATTGCCAGGCGCCGAGGATCGCGCCCATGACGATGAAGGTCACAAGATGGTTCCCGACTTCATAGTACCAGGCTTTCACCCGATCTGCGAACAACTTGTTGGTAAGGCTGGAAGGGGCCACAAAGCCAAGCCAGAGGAAGAACCCAACCCCGGCGCCAGAGCCCAGCGTCGCGCCTCCTGTCATGCTCCCCATCGCGTTGACCATCAGCGCCATGAACACCGCCTGCACGAAGGATGCGAACACGACCAGCACCCACACAATCCACATCCCGCTCATGCTCTGGTCGCCCGGAGCGTCCTTGTCCGTCTTGCCGATGGCCGTCCACCAGGCAGGATAAAACCCTTTCGGACTGAACCACAGACCCCCAATGACCATGCTTGCCAAAACACATGCAGCAACTGCCAGCCAATTGATAGAACTAAAATCCATTTCAGCCTCCGTTTGATAAATTTGACCGGCGCATACCGATCTTTCAGGCATTATAACAGAATATTTGTTCTAAAAGACAATACCCGGGCAGTGTTTCTTTAGATCTTGCCTGCCACATAATCTAACACGTCGATCTTCGTGAGGATACCCACCGGCTTGCTGTTTTCAACAATGATAAGCGCGTAGCCGGCAGTGAGGGAGGGCATGGCCTGCTCGAGGGGAGCATCCGGTGGGAAGACCGCGCCGGCATTCTGCACCAGCGCATCGATGGCTTCCTCGTTGCTGTGCTCATGTTTTTCGAGCATGTGATTGAGCAAGTCCACTTCCTCCAGCAAACCGACCAACGCCCCGTCTGCGCCCACGACCGGCATTTGAGAGACGCCGTGTTGATGCATGACCGTCACTACCTTGCGGATCGAATCTCCAAGAGCCGCTGTTTGCAACGTCTTGTTTGGTTTTGCGAGCAACAGGTCGCCGAGCGAGGTTTCACCGAACTCCATGGAGAGGAAACCAAATTCGCGCATCCACTTGTCGTCATAAAATTTGGAAAGATAACGCGAGCCGGAATCCGGCAGGATCACCACCGGCAAACGATCTGCCGGCAATTTGCGGCAATATTTGATGGCCCCGGCAATCGCGGAGCCGGAGGAACCACCCGCGAAGATCCCCTCCTGACGAACAAGTTGCCGCGCCCATAAAAATGACTCGCGGTCGCCCGCGCGTTCGATCGCGTCGACAACCGTAATATCCATGGCGGAGGGCAAAAAGTCCTCGCCAATGCCCTCTACTTTATATGTCTTTGGATAGGCGCCTTTGGGGATCTTTCCCTTATTCTGCCAGATCTCGGTCAGGATCGAACCCTCGATATCCACACCCACAATCTGTATCTTTGGATTCATGCGCTTGAGATAGCGACCAATTCCGCTGATGGTTCCGCCTGTTCCAATGCCGATAATGACATCGGTCAAACGTCCCTCAGTCTGCTCCCATAACTCGGGGCCGGTAATCAGCTCATGCGTGAGCGGGTTATCCGGATTGTGATATTGATTCGCCAAAAGGGCATTCGGGGTCTCGCGTGCGAACTTCTTTGCAACCTCATAGTAAGAACGCGGGTCTTCCGGGCCAACCGCAGTCGGCGTGATGACCACTTTCGCTCCATATGCGCGCAATAACAATATTTTTTCGTTGCTCATTTTATCGGGCATGACGAAGATCGTCTTATACCCTTTCAGTGCCGCGGCGATGGCCAGTCCCACGCCGGTATTCCCTGATGTCGCTTCAACAATTGTCCCGCCTGGTTTGATCTCTCCCCTTTTCTCAGCCTGCTCAATGATATATGCCCCCACCCGGTCTTTAACAGAACCCCCGGGATTCATGAATTCCAATTTTGCGTACAGTGGAACGGGCAAATCGCGCCCGATCCGTTCCAATTTTACGAGAGGCGTATTCCCAATGGCCCCCAGGATGTTGTTAAATACACGTCGGTCCCTGGATTCGGGTAATCCTGTCATTCACGCTCCTTGGTTGGAGTAATTTTACCCCACCAAAGAACAGAGCGACCTTTCGGTCGCTCTGTATTTCAATAGATCGGCAAATTCGTATCCACTTCCCTTGCCCAGGCGTTGATGCCGCCTTTTAGGTTCTTCACCTTCTTGAAGCCTGCGCTGGCCAGTAACTCCAGCCCGCGCATCGAACGGGACCCACTTTTGCAAAAGATGACCATATCTTCGGCACTATCCAACTCTGAGAGCCTCCCCGCAAGCTGGCCGAGCGGAATGTTGACCGCGTTCGGGATGCGGGAAATTTCCAGTTCATGAGGTTCACGCACATCCAGCAGCTTGAGGTGATTGCTCTTCACGCGTTCAGAGAGCTCCTTCACTGAAATGTCATGTGCACCAACGGCGGAAGTTTCTTCGTGATCGTGGCTGGGAACACCGCAGAATTCCTCGTAATCGATCAATTCCTTGATATCGGCGTTCGGGCCGCACACGCGGCAGTTGGGATTCTTCTTCAGTTTTACAAAGTCAAAGGTCATGTCCAGCGCGTTGTAGAGCAGCAGCTTTCCGATCAGCGGCTCGCCGATCCCAAGCAAAACCTTCAATGCCTCGGTAGCCTGAAGTGTACCAATTGTTCCCGGCAAAACTCCAAGCACGCCGCCTTCCGCGCACGAAGGGACAAGCCCGGGTGGAGGCGGTTCGGGGAAGAGACAGCGATAGCACGGACCTTCCTTCGCATAAAAGACACTCACCTGCCCGTCAAATCGAAAGATGGATGCGTACACATTCGGCTTGCCGAGAAAAACCGCCACATCATTGGTCAGATAACGGGTTGGGAAATTATCCGTGCCATCGAGAATGATGTCGTAATCCTTCGCGATGCGCATCGCATTTTCAGAAGTATACGGCTCGTTATAAACGTCAACCTGAATGCCAGGGTTCAAATCCAGCAGTTTGGCCTTCGCGCTTTCCACTTTTAACTTGCCGATCGTGGAAGTTCCATGAATGATCTGGCGTTGCAGGTTGGAGGAGTCGACGGTGTCGTAATCCACAAGGCCGATACGGCCAACGCCCGCTGCGGCAAGATAGAGCGAGACTGGCGAACCCAGCCCGCCTGTGCCAATAATGAGGGCGGATGAATTCTTGAGCTTGCGCTGGCCTTCCAGCCCCACTTCCGGGATCAGCAAATGGCGTGAATAACGCAGGATCTCATCACGTGAAAGTTCGGGTAGCATCTTAACCTCCCGCAATGGATGGTATCAACATGATCTTATCGCCATCCTTGATCGGTGTGCTGATCCCCTGCAGGTCCTTGATGTTGCTCTCACCCACGAAGAGATTGACAAAGGCACGCAGTTCGCCGCCGTCATTGAACAAATGCGGTTTGAGGGCGGGATATTGGGTCGTGAGATCGGTCAGCGCTTCTGAAATATTGGAACCAGTGACGGTCACATTGGATTCTCCGTTGGTATAAGCGCGCAATGGGGTCGGAATTCGTAAAACGGGCATGTAAGTCTCCTGAATTTTTTTAACACAAAGGACACAACGAACACTAAGGGGAAAGCCGTTTGGCAATCAATCGCACAAACTTTGTGTACTTCGTGCCCTTAGTGGTTAAGATTTACAAAGTTTGTAGTTGCTGGATCAATTTCTCTGCGCGGGCCACACCGTTATTGACGTAACGTGCCTCGCCGCGCGAGTTGAGCAGAAAAGTGGTTGGGACGCTCATCACACCCCAGATCTTCGCGAGATCGGGCCGCTCGGTCGCGTCGATCTCAACGACTTGCAGCTTCTCGCCAAGCAGGTTCGACACCTGATCCAGCGCGGGACGTTGGATCGTCTTGCAGGGCGCGCAATCCGGAGTGGTGAAATACACGATCACCGGTTTGTTGGGAAACGTTTTGAACAGGGTGGACACGCTGTTGCGGGCACACGCCAGCAAGCGTTGATTAAGCAGCCAGTATATGCCCAGGCCCAAAAGGATGATACCAATAGCCACGGCGGAGCGCAATAGGATTTCGGAGCTCATGCGGTCACTCCGCTCTTTGGCTTCACCCCGGGGAAAACACCTGCCGGGGCCTGCTTGCTAAAGCCCGGCACGTTCAGGCGCGCCAGCCAGTAATAGACCGCGCAGCCCACGCAAAAACCGCCAAAGGCATTCAGCGAGGCAAGTGCAATCACGATCCATACCAGCGTCCAACCCAACACACTTGCGCCGAGAAATAATGCAGCCGAGCCGGCGGTCAGGAACACGAACCCGACGATCTGGGAAAAGCGATGCGGCTCGGGATTGTCATCCACTACATCGGGCTTCATCCAACCGCGCGGCTTGAGAATGGATTTGTACACAATGCCAAACCCCGGCGTCTTTAATACGGCGCCAATACCCATAACGAGCGCTACGAACGCTGCCAGGACCGGCTGGTTCAGGATGAACGCCAGTAAGCTGATGAAAATGATAAACAGTTGGTTTGTCTTTAGAGCGGAATGATCCACTTTTCGTAAAGTTTGCGATGTTGTCATTATAGTATCCTTGTTTCCATACCGTGTGGTCTCGATATGTTTCTCGCTTTCGCTCGAAACTACTCGACCACCGGATTGATTATGAGATTTTTATTTCTTCTTCCTCGTACTTCGAACGATCCTCGACCAATCGCCACGAGCGATGGTTGACTGCCTTGCCTTCATCTACACGCGTAATAATGTATGAAAAGAAGGGTTGGGCCCATTCACGGTCATATTCAGAGGGAACATTCGGGCAATCTGGATGCGAATGAAACACGCCGACCAGACTCAGCCCGAGATCGTCCGCTGTTAATTCAGCCTTGAGATAATCCTCGGGTGTGATCAAGAACCGATTGTGCCGCGCTTCATCTTCCCGGGCATTGTTCAAAGCCAATATCTGCTTAACTTCACCTTCAACGCCGATCAAGAAACCAGCTCCCTCTTCGGGATAAGACCCCTCAACATGGGCGCTGATCTGTTTAATCACATCACTTGAGATCGCCAGCATTATTTATCCTCCCATAAAGCTTTATCGCTCAAGTATTTATATCCGGCATCCGGCAGGATGGTGACGACAACGCCTTCATCCAGTTGACTTGCAACCTGCAGGGCAGCGACGACCGCTGCGCCGGAGGAAATACCAACGAACAGACCTTCCTCACGGGCGAGACGTAACGTCATCTCGTGCGACGCTTCGGTCTCAATGGGAAGAGGTTCGCCGGCAAAGGACTCGTCATAGATCCCAGGCTTGATGGCCGTGGGCATATGCTTGAGACCCTCGAGCCCGTGAAAGGATGCATCCGGCTGAAAGGAGATCACTTTTACACCCGGTACTTGTTCCCGCAAATATCTTCCCGTGCCCATCAATGTGCCCGACGTGCCCAGGCCGGCAACAAAATGTGTCACCTGTCCATTTGTTTGCGCAACGATCTCGGGGCCGGTAGTCTTGAAATGTGCCTGCCAATTCGCGGGGTTGTTGTATTGATTTGCATACCAGTACAGATCGGGCTTTTCAGCGGCAAGTTCACGAGCCTTCAAGATCGCGCCGTCCGAGCCCTCAGTTGGATCCGTAAGGACGATCTCGGCACCCAGGGCGCGCAGCAACACCATGCGCTCCGGGCTGGCACTGCCCGGGATCGCGAACGTGACCGGGATGCCTAACGCTGCGCCAAATGTGGCATAGGAAATGCCCATATTGCCGGACGTTGAATCCAGCAACCGTTTTCCGTTACCGAGATCGCCATTGGCAAGTGCGTTCTGAATGATATTCAAGGCGGGACGATCCTTCACCGAGCCGCCGGGGTTGAACCATTCAGCCTTGGCGAATACTTTTACACGCGCAGGCAGGCCGGAGGTCACGCGGCGAAGCGGAACGAGGGGCGTATTTCCCACGTGCGAGGCCAGTCCATCCAATGGAATTGTATTTGAGTCTGTCAATCGAACATCCAGTAAAGTCATGTAATCCCTGATCCAAAGCCAGTCAACGGGTAAACAAAAAGACGGCGAACGAGCGCCTCACTGTGCAAAATTTGCAAGCGGGGGTCGTCCAACCGTCTGATGATCCGTTGACTGCGGAAGTCTATTCAGGCGGCGGCTACGAGCCCCGCGATAGACACAAGCAATAGAGAAATGTGTTCATAGGTTTCATGATAGATGAGAGTTATTTTACGTATCTTACGTGATTTGTCAATGGAGAAATTATCCGCCAGTCTTGCTTGCGATGGTATCATAGCAAGATATGATCATGATACTCAGTTTTCTATATATGGTATTTATACATATCCTGGGATGGCTGGCAATTCCGCTGGCTTTTTACGGTCTTATTGCACTTTTTTTCAGGAAAACAAGAATTCATGGGTTTTCAATCCTATTACCCGGCTTAATTGCTGGCGGAATCTGCTTCGCCTCCTTTTGGTTGATAGCAACGCTCATTGTCGATGAAAAATCAAGCATTAAGGCCGTTCAGGGCTTTCTTTGGGCAGGAACTGGATTCTCATTAATAGGCTATCCAATTGCCTTCTTTGGCGGGTTTTTACAAATAGTATGGTCATTTTTTAATTCCATTAAAAACAAGACTGCCATATAAGCGAAGCGGCCCAAAGTTCACCTTCAGGGCCTTTTCACACTAATCACTGTTCTCTATTCACTGCTCTTATTCACTGCTCTTATTCATCCTTCTTCGCTTCCATTTCCTTCTTATGGGCTTCGATGATCGGCCCGGCTACGTGGGTCGGAACCGTATCGTAGTGATCGAAGTCCATGGAGAACTGGCCGCGCCCGCCTGTGATCGAACGGATCTGCGTGGTGTAACGCGTCATTTCAGACATCGGCACAAGCGCCACAATGGTCGTGTTGCCGCGCTCGACCTCGGTGCCTTGCACACGACCGCGGCGGGTATTCAGGTCGCTCATCACATCCCCCATGTAAACATCCGGCACCGTTATCCGCACGGTCATGATCGGTTCAAATAACACAGGCCCCGCTTCATGCACTGCCAGCTTAAAGGCTTCGCGCCCGGCGATCTCGAACGCGACCGGTTTGGAGTCCACCTCGTGTTCCTTGCCATCATACACAATGACTTTGACATTGCTCATGGGGTAACCCGCGAAGGCGCCGCGCTCCATGATGGCTTTGATCCCTTTTTCGATCGGAGGCAGATAGGACTTGGACAGATTCATTCCCACCAGTTCATCGGCAAATTCAAAATCGCCTTCGTGATACGGCTCTATGCGCAGATGCACCTCACCGAATTGACCAGCGCCGCCCGATTGCTTTTTATGGCGATATTGCCCGGCCGCCTTGCGTGTAATTCCCTCGCGATAGGGGATCCTCGGTTCGTGCGGCACAAGCCCTACCTGGAATTTTGCCTGCGCGCGATGCAAAGCGACATCGATGTGCTGGTCGCCCATACCCTGCAAAACCGTCTCATGGGTAACCGGGTTATTCTGCCAGCTTAACGTCATATCCTCTTCGCACAAGCGCGTTAAGGTCGGTGAGATCTTGGCTGCATCTGCCTGTGTCTTGGGTGTGACCGCCACGCGGTATAACGCCGCGGGAAATTTCGGTTTTTCGATGGTAAGCGGATGGCCCTTATCGCAAAACGTGTCGCCTGTCGCGGTGGCCGTCAATTTTGAGACAGCGGCGATATCGCCTGCGTGAACGATCTTCGCGGGGATCGCTTCTTTTCCACGCTGAAAATGCAGCCCGGACATGCGCTCGTCTGCGTTCTTGTTCTGATTCCATACATGCGCGTCCGCTTGAATGGACCCGGAAAAAATACGGAAATAGGTCATTTTGCCAACGAATGGATCTGCGGTGGTCTTCCATATATAGGCTGCGAGAGGTTCTGCATCCGAGGGTTTTAAGACTTCTTCGCCGTTCTTTCCATGCGCAACACGTTTGGGTGCATTCAATGGAGACGGCAGCAAGTCGATGATGTCGTTGAGCAGCGCGATCGCACCGACCTCATGTCCGCCAGCCGCGCAGAAGATCGGCACAAATTCTCCGGCATAGACTACATCTTCGAGGCCACGCACCATTTCCTCGTCCGAGAGTGAACCGTTTTCGAGGTATTTTTCCATGAGCTCATCTTCCCCCTCTGCTACGGCTTCCACCAATGCAAAGTGCGCCTTCTCTGCTGCATCTTTCAAATCCGCAGGGATCTCTGCGGTTGTCTTGCCATCTCCCAAATAAGATTTCATGCCAATAATATCCACGACGCCCTTGAAACCCTGTTTTGCGCCGATCGGCAAATGCACCTTGAGGGCGCGCTTGCCATGAGCGCGTGCGAACTCCTCCAGCGCAGCATAGATCTTTTCGAAGTCCGCGTTGTCGCGGTCCATTTTATTGATCACAAAAAATCGCGGCAGGTTGAACTCATCCGCATAGCGCCAGGCGATCTCCGTGCCAACTTCAATACCGGCAACGGCATCCACTAAAATGAGCGCACCATCGGCCACACTCAGGGCGGATATGCTCTCACCCACAAAATCAGTATAGCCTGGCGCGTCGATGATGTTTATCTTGTGGTCGCGGTGCTCTATCGGGATCACGCTTCCATATATTGAGATCTTTCGACGGTGTTCTTCATCGTCATAATCTGAAACCGCCGTTCCGTCTTCAACCCTGCCAAGGCGGGTGGTCGCCCCCGTTGCGTGCAGAAATGCTTCTGCCAGCATCGTTTTCCCCGCGCCTCCATGTGACACCAGCGCGACGTTGCGAATAAACTCGGTGGTATACTCTTTCATGGAAAAGCCCTTCCTATAAACAGGATGTGAAGCTGGTTGCGTGATTGTAAAAGAACTCAAATGAATTGTAAAGCATAAACATTTGACGGGAATATGTACTTAGTTAACCGCGAGAGACGAACATGGTCGTATTCTTCAATCAATATTCCCTGCTGATCGTTTCCGTGGGACTGGCGCTTGTAGCGGGCCTGGTGCTGCTCACCAATAAACCAAAATGGAATGACTACCTTGCGTTCGGCGTGATCGTCCTCGGATTGGTCATCACGTGGGCCGTGCTTCGTCCGCGCCAGACCCCGCTCATGGACGACGCCAAAACAGTGACCGCACTGATCGGCGCGGGCACCCCGGTATTGCTTGAATTTCAATCGCCATACTGCATTGCCTGCGCACAGATCCAGCCGGTCGTGGATGATTTTGAGAAGGAATTGGACGCCGAGATCAGCATCGGCAAACAACTTCATATTGTGCGTCTCAACATCCAGAATAACGTGGGGCAGGAACTCGCAGCCGCATACGATTTTGAATTCACGCCCACTTTCATCTTCTTCGACTCACAAGGGAACGAGATGTGGCGCACCGTAGGCACGTTTGACCCGCAAAAAGTGCGCGACTCGCTGGAATAAAATCCGCTGCACGCGTGCAGATGGCTGCTGAGGCGGATGCGGACATTCCCTCCCCGTAAACTTATCCAACATGCATATCCTGTTTCTCTTTTTAGACGGCATCGGCCTCGGCGAAAACGATCCGGAAAAGAATCCTTTCGCATCTGCGGATATGCCCTACCTACGCTCTTTATTAGGCGGCCAGCCTCTCACGCGGGACGCCGCGCCTTTTGAAGGCGAGCGCGTCTCGCTGCTTGCAGTAGATGCCGGGCTTGGGATCAAGGGCCTGCCTCAATCCGCGACGGGACAGGCTGTATTGCTCACTGGAATTAATATCCCCGCCGAGCTCGGCTATCACTATGGGCCAAAACCCAATCCGGAAGTCGCAGTATATCTCGAGAAGCCCACGCTCTTTTCAAAAACAATAAACGCCGGGAAAAAAGCCGCGCTGCTGAATGCCTATCCACCGGGTTATTTCGACGGGATCGACTCGGGCAAACGGCTGTATTCTTCCATCCCGCTCGCGCTGACGAATGCCGGTATCCCACTTTTTACACATAATGCTTATTTCGAGGGCCGCGCCCTTTCCGCTGATTTTACCGGTGAGGGCTGGAATACATTTCTAGGATTCCCCGAGGCGCCGTCCTATGATCCGCATACCGCCGGCGTGAAGCTTGCCGAACTTGCAAAAGGATATGATTTTTCCTTCTTTGAATACTGGGCCAGCGACTACGCCGGCCACAAACAGGACATGGATTCGGCAGTCAAACAACTGGAGACGTTCGACGGCGTCTTGAAAGGCTTGCTCGAAACCTGGCGCGATGAGGACGGGCTCATTTTGCTTACATCAGACCATGGCAACATGGAAGACCTGTCCACACGAAAACACACGGATGCCAAAGTCCCTTTACTATTATTTGGCGATAAAAACACGCGCCGAGAATTTCAAAAGGATATTCACGATCTTACGGGGATTGCGCCGGCGATCTCAAAGTTGTTGCAAATTGACTGAAAATTACTTCGTTCCTTCGACAGTCCCACGGGGAGGCTTCGCGATTGCGCTGTCGAAGAGCCAGCAGTACAACTGCTGGCATAACAATCAATTCATCTCATCGCCTGCGCGATAAAACTGGCGGCCAACCCAAACCAATACGCCGACGTGTAATAAATGAACAACGGCTGCCTGCCGCGCTTCCAAAGGAAATAGGCGGAAATGACCGCCAAGACAGCAACCACGTACAGGTCAAGGCCGATCTCTTCGAACCCGAGATTCGCCAGAATTCCCGCGCCGAGGAAAAGAGAATTGAAGATCAGCAGGCCAATATCC
This sequence comes from uncultured Anaerolineaceae bacterium, assembly GCA_964549865.1. Classification (GTDB taxonomy): domain Bacteria; phylum Chloroflexota; class Anaerolineae; order Anaerolineales; family Villigracilaceae; genus Villigracilis. The sequence goes on along the minus strand of CAZJYB010000039.1, from coordinate 5,656 downwards.
TTTTTGGATAATTCCTGCTTGTGCAGAAAGGTATTTTGCAGGAACAACAGGGCCGCGTTCACCATCACAAAACCCGCAAAAAAGACCCAGTGACTGAATTCGTCATCATTAAAGATGATCGCACGACACAGCGGGCTCCTGTTATCGACCGAGCAAAAACGCACATGCAGGTAATTCGTCACCTCATGATCGCCGTAACCGGCGCCGAGCAGGTAAATGCCGATAATAAAGACCAGGCTGATCGCCATGTGAATGCGGCTGTCACGCGCGGGCGAGTTATATTCGATCGTTTTCTTGAGCAGATAAAATGCCACCAGGCTGATCAATGGCAGGACGAGCATGTTATTCAGGTCCACCCAACGCAGAAATTGATTCGGAAGCACGTAACCCAGCGTCCAGGTGCCCAACCGATTAATGGAGACCAGGATCGCAACCACGGACTGAACTGCCAACAACATATGAATTCGGCGCATGCCAACTCCTTGTGAAGATTATCGATCTATAATATAAAACTCCCCGCAGTTATGCGGGGAGAATAAATAATCCGCCAAATGAATAATTTAGCGGACGATTAGAGGTCTTTCACCATCAGGGCGACTGCCAGTAGAACAAAGGCGATCATCACAAGCCAAAAGGCTTCGATCGGGAGGCTAAGAGTACCGATAAAGCTCAGCAAACCGAGAACAGCCAGTGCAACAGCGATCCAGAAAGTAACTTGTTTGGGCGGGGTAAGTTTCATTACATTCTCCTTGGAAAGAGCAAAAGGTTTGGCGGATAATTATATTTATAGCAACATACAGATGAAGTGTCAATGTTCAAAAGCCGTTTGGGCCGTCAAGGCCGGCCCAGCCCGTAAGCCAATCCATGCATTGATTTTACGACCCATATTACTCATATGGGTGAGTTTTCTTGCAAAAATTCTCTGATATAATCCCCCGACTCGGTCATTAAAAGCATAACGCCGGTGGGGGCATGGTGTTTTATTCTTTTGGCATTTCGACGGGCCGGTTGCAATCATTTCAGCGGAGAATGAATTAATGAAGAAAGAACAGCAGCTTGATCTGTATCACCAGATGGTTTTGATCCGCCGCTTGGAAGAGCGCGGCGCTGAGTTGTACCAGGCGGGAAAGATCGGCGGTTTCATGCACTTGTATATCGGTCAGGAAGCGGTTTCGACGGGCCTGATCGCGGCACGTGAGCCTCGCGATCGTGTGATCACAGCCTACCGCGACCACGGTGTGGCGCTCAATTGCGGTATTTCCGCAAACGAGGTCATGGCAGAGTTACTCGGCAAGGCCACAGGCACGTCCAAGGGCAAGGGTGGGTCCATGCACATGGCGGATACATCCAAGAACATGTGGGGCGGGCATGCGATTGTAGGCGGGCATTTGCCCATTGCTTCCGGCCTGGCGCTCGGAGACCAATACGCCGGCAACGACAATATCACGATCTGCATGTTCGGCGAGGGCGCGACCAATATCGGTTACTTCCATGAAGCCTTGAACCTTGCAAAGACCTGGGGATTGCGCGTGCTGTGGGTTTGCGAGAACAACCAATACGGCATGGGTACCTCGGTGGAACGCGCTTCTGCTGTCTCCGAAATTCACAGAAAGGCTGATGCATACGGCATGAAGAACAACCGTGTCGATGGTATGGACGTGATGAAAGTTTACGACGCCGCGAAAGATGCCATGGATTTTGTTCGCAAGAACGGCCAGCCGTACCTGCTCGAGATCACGACCTATCGCTTCCGCGGCCACTCCATGGGGGACCCGGAACGTTATCGCAAGCAGGAAGAAGTAAAGAAGTGGCAGCAGAACGACCCGATCGGGATCTTCCGCAAGCAATTAACCGACAAGAAGACCGCTACTGCAAAAGCTTTGGATGAGATCGATGCGCGCGTGGACGAGGAAGTGACAAAGGCGGTTGAATTCGCCGAGGTCTCCCCCGAACCCGGCATGGAAGAGTTGTTCGCGAACATCTACACGGAATAATGAATTATGTCGTTGCGAGGAGGGCCCCTGGCCCGACGAAGCAATCTCAAATTAATAAGAGATTGCTTCGGGCTGTACCAGCCCTCGCAAAGACATAACAACGAGGAATTATGGCAAAGATCACAATGCGCGAGGCGATCTCGCAGGCACTCATGGAAGAGATGGATCGCGACCCTGCTGTTTTTATCATCGGCGAGGAAGTGGGCGTTTGGGGCGGCACGTATGCCGTGACCAAGGGCTTTTACGATAAGTACGGCCCTCAAAGAATTAAAGATACACCTATTGCTGAAAACGCCATCATCGGCGCGGCGATCGGCGCGGCCCTGGTGGGTCAACGCCCGGTCGCGGAATTGATGACGATCAACTTCGCCTTCTCCGCGATGGATTACATCGTGAACCAGGCGCCTAAATTACATTATATGTTCGGCGGCCAATTCACCGTGCCGATGGTGATCCGTGCCGTCGGTGGCGGCGGGCGTCAGCTCGGCGCGACCCACTCACAGACCCCGGATGCGATCTTCGCGCATTTCCCGGGCTTGAAGGTTGTTTCGCCCGGAACGCCGGAAGATGCCAAAGGATTGCTCAAAACAGCCATTCGGTCGAATGACCCGGTCCTTTTCATCGAGCACGCCACCATGTACCAGGTGCGCGGCGAAGTCCCCGATGGCGAGGTCCTCATCCCGATCGGCAAATCCAAAGTACAGCGCGCAGGCAAGGACGTCACCATCGTCACATACTGCAAAGGCCTGGAGTTATCCATGAAAGCCGCAGAAGAGCTTGCCAAGGAAGGGGTCGAAGTCGAGATCGTCGACCTGCGCACATTGCGTCCCCTCGACATGGAGCCCGTGCTTGAATCGTTCAAGAAGACCAATCGCGCTGTCGTCGTCGAAGAAGGCTGGAAGTCCTACGGCGTTGGTTCTGAAATTGTCAGCCGCATTTATGAAGAAGCATTCGATTACGTCGACGCGCCCATCATCCGTGTGGCGCAAAAGGAAGTTCCGCTCCCCTACAATCGCACGCTCGAACAGGCCGCGCTCCCACAGGTACCGGATATCGTTGCCGCGGTAAAGGAGGTCTTGAAATAATGGCTGAAACAATCTCCATGCCCAAACTCGGCTTCGATATGGCCGAAGGCCTGCTCGTTCGCTGGGTGAAGAACGAGGGCGAAACTGTAAACAAAGGTGACGTGCTCGCCGAGATCGAAACCGATAAGGCCACCGTTGAAGTTGAATCTTCCGCGAGCGGCGTTGTTCGCAAATTGCTCGTTGAAGCCGGCACCATCGTGCCCATCGGCGACCCGATCGCGATCGTTGGCTCTGCCGATGAAAAGATCGACGTGCCTGCCGCGGGCGCCGCACCCAAAGCGGAAGCAAAGCCAGAAGCAAAAGCAGAAGCGAAACCAGAACCCAAGGCGGATGAAAAGCCTGCGGCTCCTTCCCAGCCGGCGGCTGCTCCGGTTCAACAAGCTGCTACGCCGGTTCAAACTGGCCCGGTCAAGGCTTCGCCTCTGGCGAAGAAGATCGCAACCGACAATAAAGTGGACCTCGCGCGCGTTCAAGGCACAGGCCCAGGCGGACGAGTCGTTCGCAAAGACGTGGAGGCTGCATTATCAAGTGGTCAGCCATCAGCAGTCAGCCGTTCTACACCCAGCCGCCCGGTATCGACTGAAGATCAGGTCATCCAAACGACGAAATTACGCCAGGCCATCGGCCGCCGGCTCCTGGAATCCAAAACGACCATCCCTCACTTCTATGTGACCCATGAATTCAAAATGGAGGCGTTGATGGACGCGCGCAAGCAGATCAATTCCTTCGTACAGGAAAATGAAAAAGTCTCGGTCAATGACTTCATCCTGAAAGCCGTCGCATTAACCCTGCGTCAGTTCCCCAACTTGAACGCGACGATCAAAGGCACTGAAGTGATCCAATTTGGGCACGTCAACGTGGGTGTGGCTGTGACAGTCCCCGGCGGCCTAATGACCGTCGTCGTCAAAGATACAGACCAAAAGACCTTGAGCCAGATCTCAAGCGAGGTTAAAACCATGGCGGGGCGCGCCCGCGAAGGCAAGGTTAAGCCAGACGATGTGGATGGCTCGACCTTCTCCACGTCCAATTTGGGAATGTACGACGTGGAAGACTTTATCGCCATCATCAACCCGCCTGAGGCGGCGATCCTGGCGATCAGCTCCGCAAGAGAAGTCCCTGTTGTGGAAAACGGACAGATCAAGCCGGGCTGGCGCATGAAAGCCACGATCTCGGTGGATCACCGCGTGAGCGATGGCGCAGAAGCCGCCCAGTTCATGCAAGCGCTGGCAGGGTTCATTGAAAATCCTGTAAGAATGCTGGTGTAAGAAAGTAAGTCGGACTGATAGTCCGACTTTTTTGTGTAAAATGTAAGCTGCCATAGCATTCGGACTTCATTATGAAATACCGCGAATACTACCATCGTCACCTGCCACATTGGCAACCACAAGGCGCAGTTTTCTTTGTCACGTTTCGATTGAAAAACTCATTGCCTTACGATGTCATTGAGTCCTTGCGCGCAGAAAGAGAGCACAAAAAGGTTGCCTTAAAACAATTACCTGAACGGAACGCGCAAAGCAGAATTACCTTGATGAACGTCGCTATTTCGGGAAATGGGACGCATATCTGGATAAGGCGGAATTTGGTCCACGCTGGCTTTCGCAACCTGACATCGCGGAAATTGTAAGAGAAGCATTTCATCACCGTGATGGCAAAGTCTTTGATTTGTATGCTTTCTGCATAATGTCAAATCACGTTCATGCGATTTTTGAACCATGTACGTCGGATTGCCAATCCGACGTACTGTCCTTAAGCAAAATCATGCAATCGTTGAAACGGCACACAGCAAGACAAGCAAATATCATTTTAAACAGGGAAGGCGCATTCTGGCAGGATGAAAGTTATGACCATGTAGTAAGAAATAACAGGGAGTTTCTGCGTATCATCCATTATGTTTTGGAAAACCCTGCTAGAGCTGGGCTCGTTTCAAAATTGAGAGATTGGCATTGGACATATTGCAAGCCCGATATTCTGCAGTAAGTCGGATTGACAATCCGACCTACTGCAGGGTTCATTGAAAACCCAGTCAGGATGCTGGTGTAAAACATTGCAGGTCACGCTTGAAGCGTGACCTGCTTTTTATGTAATCTCGAATTTACAACTATTGAATGATCTCCGGCAGTAATAACTGCCGGAGATCATTGTTTTCCTGGGGTCTACGGATTCGCCTCATCGTTGTCATCCGCACTGCTACAAAGGCGATCACCTAATCCTACGGTAGTGTTGTAGTCAATCTTTCCATCGCCGTCATTGTCGATGCCATCACTGCATTGTGGACGGATCTCCTCGGGCTCCTGCGTGTCGGCAGGTGCGGGAGGCACCGGGTCTGGTAGGACAGGCACATCACAATTCCCGCTGACCTCGCCGAAGCGGTCTGCCTTGGGAACGTAGCCGACTGGTCCGCTCAGTTGGATGGCCCAGAACTGCTGATCCTGGCTTTGTCCCACTACTGGGAACGTCTGTCCAGCTTCCACGGCGGTGATCTCCGGATAGATACTGGAGCCGGGTCCAGTGCGAACGAAGACATTGACCGCCGCTTTCCAGATACAGGCCTCGACTGCGGGGATGATTGCACTCACG
>CAZJYB010000038.1:0-27005 GCA_964549865.1 uncultured Anaerolineaceae bacterium | reverse complement strand
TAAATCGAACGCCCATGAGATCCTCGATGTTTTTTCCGTATTAAGTGCACAGACGAGGGCGGCAAATGACCGGGAGTTTGAACAGGTATTGTCGCGTAAGACGATAAGCTCGCAGATGGAAGCGGAGAAACAACGCGCCCTCACGCAAATGGTTGCCGGCGTGGCACATGAGATCAATACACCTCTGGGAATCATTAATACCGCGGTAAGCATCATGGCGCGCGAATTGGCGGTGCCCACCGAAATAACCACCCAGCGCGCTGCAGACATTGCTGAATCCCTTGAATTGATCCGCCGCAATGTGGAACGCGCCGACCAGCTTGTGCAGGATTTTAAGAAGGTATCGATAAGCCAGCTGATCGCTGAAAAGGAAACGCTGAATATTTCAGAAGTGGTTGAAGAAACGATCAGTCTGGTAATGGTGAGCTTGAAAAGGAACAAGATCTCCGTGAAATTCCACGATAAGCTCAAGCCCGATCAAAAAAAATGGGTCGGATATCGCGGTTTCCTCTCGCAGATCCTGATCAATTTCCTTTCCAATACCGAAAGATACGCATATCCCAACGATATGGGTGGCGTTGTGGATATCGATCTGGATTTTCTCGAAGATAATTGCTATCGAATCGTGGTCAGTGATCAGGGCCGCGGTATTTCAGATGAGAATCTCCCCCATATTTTTGAGCCTTTCTTTACAACCGGCCGTTCCATCGGTGGGACTGGGCTGGGCCTGGCGATTGTCCATAATCTGGCGACCAATGCGTTGAGGGGTCATATCGAGGTGAGTTCAAAAGTGGGAAAAGGCACCGATTTCATCCTTACTTTCCCAAAGACGATCCCGGACTGATTTTTGTGGCATTTCTCTGACAGGCGTTGTATAATCAGGAAGGCTAGTTAATCCAACCACAAAAAGGAGAATATCAAATGGATAACAAGGTTTTGCAGGTCGTTCTTTGTTTTTTCATTCCGCCACTGGCTGTTTATTTGAAGAAAGGCACGATCGACAGCGACTTTTGGATCAATCTCGTTTTGACCTTTTTGGCCTTCCTGCCTGGTTGCCTCCATGGCTTATACATCGTTTTGAGATAGTTTGTGCTTTTGCAAATCGCCTCGTGAGAGATCACGGGGCGATTTTTATTGTTTTTCACGCTTGTATGTTTCACCGGCGGTTACCCTGAAATCCAAATGGTTTTGTTCAGGAGCAAAGACACAGGTGGCGAATTCCGTAAAAGCGCATGGCGGGCAGTAGGCTTTGTTGAAGTCAATGAAGATCCCGTCATCGGCTTCCGCGTCGGCGATCAGGTAGCGCCCGGTGGGATGGGTTTCATCCTTGCTCGTGGGGTCCCAAAAGCGGAGGAATAGTGTGCCGTCATCTTCCTTGTTGATGTCAAGCTGGTAGTGGTTTCCGTCGAATTCAAAGGAAAGATAGCCTTCCACCGGAAATTCGGATTTTTCCCCCGTCAGATCGGGGAAATATGCCATTTTTGGAGCTTCATAAGCGGTGTATGTTGCCGGGATGCGAAACTTTTCGTCGACGTCGTACCAGGTGCGGGCGGGGAAAGATCGTCGTTCTTCGCGCTGGTTATCCCACATGCGCACACCAATGCGGTTGCCGCGCTGAATAATGACGAGTCGCAGATCCTGTAAGGTAATGTAGCTTGGGTTTTCGGTGATATCGGGCTGCAGGATGGCGAAGTCCGTCAGCTTATTGTTTACTTTGACCTTTTGCCCGGAATTGATTTGCAGTGACACGGATTTGCCGTCATATTCAAAATAACCAATATCCGCGGATGTTCGCGCGGGCAATTGGATATCGGATTTTGGATCTGAACCGAAATGATTTTTTCCGAGCTTTAGCCAGAACAGGCCACTGAGTGCAAGCCAGCCATTTTCACTTCGGATGGTTTCGTTCTTTTCGTTTTGCCATGTGGTGATCGTTTGTTGATAGGTTTTCTGTGCCATCGTGATGGATTATACCAACAAAAAAAGGCGGATCGATTATCACGACCCGCCTTTTTGCTGTTTTGAGATGGGTTATACAGGAATCGGGGGAACGATGACAAAGTAAGTGTAAAGGCCAAGCACGAGCATGATCAGGCCGAAGAATGCGAAGAACATACGCATTTTGCTTTCGGCACCGAGCAGGGCCCCCCAGGCGGCGAAGGCGATGCCAAGCGCCATGATCAAGACAACAAGTTGAAGCTGATCGCCGCGTTCGTCCCATTGTGCGCCCAATTCAAAATTGTCATCTGATTTGTCGAAGAGTCCGGATGGGATCTCGTACATTTCATCATAATATTGTTCGTCCCAAACGGCATCCGGGCTGCGTTCGATGGCGGCCGTCAGGGAGGGAGAGAAATTAAACTCATAATATTCGGCGACGTCGGGGCGCTCTTCCTGGCTCAAATACCAGTTGTCGTAATAGGAATAGTCCTGGAGGATGTCCTGGTTGGACGTCAGATATTCGGCATTGCCGTCGTTCAGAAATTGCATTCCAAGAATTTCGAATTTATTCTGCTCGGAATCGGCCATGGCCCCCTAATAGCTGCCGACCGCGGTGAACACGCTTAGCAATGCAATCAGCGTACCCAGAAAGATATCGTTGTTGAGAAAACCAAATAATTTTTTCATACCGCTCTCTCCTCTAAACAATAAAATATCAGCCCTGCGGCTGTGTCGGAGATTATAAGACAAGATGTGAGAATTGAATGTTTACAGATTTGTCATGAATATTTACGCGAAGACCTCCAGGATGTATTTAATCCCGGAGGTCTTTTATGTTTACTCTTCGAGGGTGCTGATATCGCCTTCAGGCAGACCTTGTGCACGTGCCTTCAAAACACGCCGCATGATCTTGCCGGAACGTGTCTTGGGAAGTTTATCCACAAATTTTACTTCTTCCGGGCGCGCGATCGGGCCGATCGTTTTGGCTACATGCTGGCGTAATTCTTCGGCAAGTTCATTTGATGCAACCTTGCCTGCGCGCAGCATGACAAAGCAGTAAATGCCCTGACCTTTCACCTCATGTGGCAGGCCAATGGCAGCAGCTTCTGCGACGGCAGGGTGACTTACCAGGGCAGACTCTACTTCTGCCGTACCCAGGCGATGACCGGAGACCTTGATCACATCGTCCACTCGGCCGATGATCCAGTAATAACCGTCCTGGTCGCGTTTGGCGGAATCGCCTGTGGTGTATTTCCCCGGATGCTTGCTCCAATACTGATTTACATAGCGTTCGTCATCGCCATAAATTGTTCGTAACATGGAGGGCCATGGATTCTTTAGGACGAGATATCCTTCCGTATCATCTGCGACAGGCTTTCCTTGTTCGTCTACAATTTCGGCTTCTTGTCCAAAGAATGGACGTGTGCCGGAACCGGGCTTGAGAGGCACAACAGGCGTCGGTGTGATCATGAATGCGCCGGTCTCGGTCTGCCACCAGGTATCGATGATCGGGCATTTTTCCTTGCCGATCACCTTGTAATACCATTTCCATGCTTCGGGGTTGATCGGTTCTCCGACCGAACCAAGCAGCCGTAGGGACGAGAGATCGTGTTTTTCCGGCCAGGTTTCGCCGAAGCGCATCAGTCCGCGAATGGCGGTGGGTGCAGTATAGAAGATCGTGATGCCATATCGCTCGACGCATTTCCACCAGCGGTCCGGTTCGGGAAAGGAAGGTCCGCCCTCGAATAGGAACGATGTAACACCGTTGAGCATGGGACCATACACGATATACGAGTGGCCTGTGATCCAACCCGGGTCTGCGGTGCACCACCAGCGGTCGTCATCACGTACATCGAAGGCATACTTTAAGGTGCTGTACGTTCCGACCATGTATCCGCCGTGGGTGTGCAGGATCGCTTTCGGTTTGCCGGTTGAACCGGATGTATAAAGAATGAATAGCGGATCTTCGGCGTCCATTTGTTCGGTTTCACATTTGCCTTCAGCGACCGGCTGTTCGAGCAGATCGTGATACCAGTGGTCGCGGCCGGCTTCCATATTGATCTCATTCCCCACGCGCTTGACGACGATCACATTCTTCACAGATGGGCAACGCTTCAACGAATCATCCACGATGGATTTGAGTTGAACGATCTTGCCGTTCTGGAACGAACCATCGCAGGTGATGACCATATTCGACTTGCTGTCTTCGATGCGGCCTGCCAGGGAATCCACGGAGAATCCGCCGAACACCACCGAGTGGATCGCACCGATCTTGGCACAGGCCAGCATCGCGAAAACGATCTCGGGCACGCGCCCCATGTAAATGGTCACGCGGTCGCCCTTCTTCACGCCCATGTTTTTGATGATATTCGCCATACGCGTGACCTGACGGTCCAGTCCAAAGTACGAAAATGAGCGGTGCTCTTTTCCATCTTCGCTTTCCCAGATGAGGGCAAGCTTGTTTTTGCGGGCGGTCTTAAGATGGCGGTCAACCGCATTGTGAACGATATTGACCTTTGCCCCTGTGAACCATTTAAAGAAGGGTTTTTTGGAATCGTCCAGCACCTTTTTCCATTTGCCGAACCATTCCAGTTCAAGCGCTTCTTTTTCCCAGAACCCTTTGAGGTCCTTGCCGGCGCTCGCGGCGAGTTTATCCCAATCCTTGAGGCGCGCCTGCTCGATCACCTGTTTGGAAGGATAATATACGTCACCTGTCAATTTCTTCCTTGCTGGCGCGGGTTTCGCCGCTTTTGTCTTTGGAGCGGGCTTACGACTTGCTGCTTTGCCTTTTGCCTTCTTGATCGCCATGGTTCTCTCCTCCGATGAATGTTGAAGATGGGCATATTTTACTCCGCTTTGTTGGGAAGATAGAAGTGGCAAAGCGGGCAATTTTCTTATCTCAAGTAGTAATAATAGATCGTCATGCTCATGAACGAATTCAAAAAATCGTCACGTTGCCTTGGAAATTTTGAGCGTAGTTGGCTCATCACGTGGTCCATATCGATATCTGAATACTGGCTGTACATTTGATCTGGTTTGTGAGAAATTGGAGCGCGCTCCACCGCATCAATGCTAGCGATAAGAAGCGCCAGGTATAACTCGAATATGTTCTTGTACGATTTATCCGAATGGCCCGGCGCTCTTTTGGCTAGTGCCTTAAGCGCCTTTGCAGGATCCTTTTGATATTTCTCATAAACATGCAGGCGCCAAACCACATCTGACGTGGCGTCTGCAAGCTTTTTGTCGCGTAAAAGCCCGTTTTGCAAGGTGATTACTCCACCATATCCATCAACTTGTACCATGCCCCGACAAATGGCAGAAACCACGGACGGCCATCGTATAAACCCAATGGCGCACCGGGAAAGTCAAATTGCGCGAGAGGGTGTTCCTGGATATTTCCCTTCAAGATGGATTCCGCGACTGTCTTTCCGGATAACGTCGCCATGGCAACACCATGTCCGGCATACCCCAGTGAATAATACATTCCATCGGTTTTGCCGACGTGCGTCATCATATCGAACGCAAAATCAAGCGTGCCGCCCCAGGCATATTCCACTTTTGCATGCTTCAATTGCGGATAAACCTTGACCATCTCGCGCCGCAGGATCTCCGCGCTTTGTGCGATCGTTTTTTCATTTTCCGGGAAGAATGCTGCGCGCCCGCCGAAGATCATGCGGTTATTCCACAGACGGAAATAATTCACATAATGTTTGTAATCGAAGATCATTCGATTCTTGGGGCTAAGCTCGTTTGCCAGATCGTCCGATAGTTTTTCGGTGGCGATAATAAAAGAACCGATCGGGATGATCTTTCTCTGCAATTTGCTTGTGACATTCCCTGTATAACCGGAAGTCGCCACCAGAACGGATTCGGCTTCCACAACGCCTCTCTCTGTTTGGATGACGAACCGCTTCTCTCTGCGCTCGAGCTTGCCGTCTCGCACCGGCGTGCCGCTGCTCGCGGCACGAACGGTGATCGCTCGTGCCCGGGCGCACAACAACGCCCCGGCCTTTTCTGCCGCCCGCGCCAGGCCCGTGACGTATTGCGCGGGGTTCAACCCGCCACTGACTTCATCCAGGAGCCCGCCGTGGTAGATATCAGAGCCGATCTCACTTCGTAATTCACCCGGCGGAACAAGCTTCATCGTATGATTGAATTCCCGGCCCATGAAATCGACTTCATTTTTTAAGGTTTCGAACTGCCTTGGCTTGTTCGCAACCAGCAAGTGACCATAATGCGCGAAACCGCAATCTATATTTTCTTCCTTGACGATCTGATCAACAGCATCCACTGAATCGAGCGAATACTGGAACAATTTCCTTGCCAGATCGCGCCCATACTTTCTAAAGATCGTACCCATTCCTACTTTGAGACCGCTCAACACCATGCCGCCGTTGCGGGAACTCGCCCCCCAGCCAATCGTATTCGCTTCCAGTACGACAACCTTTGTGCCGCGTTTTGCCAAAGTACGTGCTGCGCTCAAGCCGGTGAAACCGCCACCGATGATCGCCACGTCCACTTTTTCAGGGATGGCCGTGAGATTTGAATTATCAGGCATTTGAGTGGTGGTGTGCCAGTAGATCTGTTGATTCATTGATTCAATGCTCCAGCCGCCGTCCCCGGCGGCGAACTTTAGCCAAGCGCCGGGGACGGCGCTTGGAGCAGGATCGCTACGCCAGAATCTCTTCCCAGTCCAATTCTTCAAATGCCTTGTGCAGGCGATGTCCATCCTCCACGGCGATATAGTCCAGGTTTAGGAAAGTGTCGCGGGCGATCTGGCGAACCGCATCCGGCAACACCACCTCATCCAGTGTTCCATGGACAAGTACTGTGGGTATATGAACTTGTGGGAAATGTTCGGAGATAAATTCAGGCAGCATTAGAGCCGGTGCAAGCAGGATAAGTTTTCTCACCTGCTCGGGATGGTTGCACGCAAATACCGCCCCCATCAGCCCACCATAAGAGGAGCCGATGATGGTCCACTCTTTTTTATCTCCAAGGATCGGGTAAAGCTGTTCCATGCGCTCTTCAAAAGAGCCCGTGAAATCGGGCGTAAGCATACCGGGAAATTTACCCGCGAACTGTCGGGCCTTTCCACTCTGGCTGGTGCTTTCCAGGCCATGTAAATAAATGATACTGGTGTGATCAATCATCGTCTCTTTTTCCCCTGTTTTTGTCGGCGAACTGAATGGCAACGCCGGCGATCAGCAGCACGATAAAAGCCAGGCCGGCAATCGGTCTCTCCAAAGCCAGTGTTTGTACAAGCATGGACGCTCCGGCGAAAGAGGAAATGCCGATCAATGCCCAGTCGAAGAAGATGTTCAGGAATATCACGCCCAATACACCGCCGATAATATAGATGACCAGATCACCCCGCTCGAACCCAAGGGAACCAGCGAGCGCCAGGAATGCGCCGCCGCCAAGCAAAAACCCGGCGATGCTGATGGCGATGGACTTCAAGGCCATTGCAAGGATGGCGAACAGGATCCCAACCACGATGCCCACCACGATGGAGAGTCCTTCCGGCCCGTCGAAGAAGCGGGTGGTCAATTCAACCCCGGTGAAAAACCCCGCCGCAGCAACGAACAGCCAGAATAGCCTTCTGCCTGCAACGAGCAGGCCAATACCGAGGATAAGATTGATAATGAATAACATGTTCACTCCTTTTCTTTCTTTGGCTTGACGTTCTTTTTGGTCAGTGGTTTGGTAAGGTCTTGCGAAGATCCGTCCTTTGACTCTGTTTTCAGATTTGCATTCTTTCTGGAGGACTTCTGCAATTCTACTACGATGGACGGTTTGGCAACTTCTTTTGGCATTGCCTGCGGCTCACGTGTAGGGCGCACAAGCGGTTGCGGACGCAGCAGCTCGCGCAGTTCGTTTTGCAAAGGCGGTGGCAGAGACGGCAAAATGCGCCGCAGTGTGATGGCGGTCATGGGGTTTTGCGAACTGGCCAGGACATGCTTCAGCATGAAGGTGGTTTCGTTCGCAGAAGCGCGATACAGGGCCACGATCAGGTCCGCAAGATCGTTTTGGATAATGGCTGGCGCTTCTTCAATGACGGGTTCTACAATATCCAGGATGGGTGGCAGGTTTGTGTAGTTGGTATCCGCGATCATGGGTAGCAGGGCTTGCACACCATTGGACCAGGAACGTGTACGGGCGGGATGCAGGTATTCACGGATGAGTGAAAGGAATTGTTCCGGGGTTTCCTTCCTCATACGTGTGAGACTTGTAGACAGTAACGCGGCGCGTACATTAGGGTCGCGCACCTGCTGGGTCCACGCGGCGAGGCGCGGGATGAGACGTTCCTCCTGTGGCGGGATTCGCCCAAGCAGGAATGCAGCGAGCAGGCGCGTTTCGAGCGCACCTTCATCCCACAGCACATCTGCCAGTTCAAGTGCAAAATGCGGATTCGCTTCCGCCACAGCGCTCAGTTCATTTTCGATATGGGTCAGCACCGCGGGTGGCGTACGATAGGTCTTCAAATTCGAACCGGGCGCTACGTTTTCTTTTGTGCGTAACGTGTAATTAATGTAGGAATCGAGTATCTCGCGCAAATGCTTCATGAACTCATCCGGCAGAAAGAAGAAATCTGCCAGGCGGTTGGCTTGTTTTCGAAGGCGGGCGAGGTCAATTGCGGGCATGAGTTATTTGTCGTCATTGCGAGGGCGTTCTTTGCCCGAAGCAATCCCAGTTATGAGAGATTGCTTCCCGAAGGCTCGCAATGACGATAGTTTAATACGTTCTTCCGAAATACACTTTCCGCTTGGAAGGCTTGCCGCACACGATGCAAGTCCCTTCCTTATCATCGGGCTGGTTGAATGGGATGTTGCGGGTGGTGGCTTTGGCTTCCTCTTTTACTTTTGTTTCACATTCCAGGGATTCGCACCAGTAAGAGAATGCCCAGCCGTCCTGCACGACTTTCTTCAATTCTTCATAATCTTTTGGCTCGTGGATGTTTGCATCACGATACTCGGTGGCGCGCTTGAGGAGAGAATCCTGTATTTCGACGAGCAGCAGGTTCACGGTCCCCGCCAGACCCGCCTGTGGGACGAAGGATTTCCCCTCCTTGCCGGGTCGATCCCGGCGGGCAAGTGCCACCGAGCCTTTTTCCACATCCTTGGGGCCGATCTCGACGCGCACAGGCACGCCGCGCATCTCCCAGTCATTAAATTTGAATCCCGAACTTACATTTTCGCGGTCATCCATCTTGAGGCGAATGCCCGCGTCCTTCAGTTCCTTGAAGACGCGGTCAGCCACTTCCATGACCTTGCTTTTCTCGGCATCGTTCTTGTAAATGGGTACGATCACAGCCTGAACAGGCGCGAGCCGGGGAGGCAGGACGAGTCCCTGGTCATCGCCGTGGACCATGATCATCGCGCCGATGATGCGGCTCGAGATGGCCCAGGAGGTCGTTTCGCAATATTGCAGCGTATTGTTTGTATCGAGGAATTGAATATCGAACGCTTTTGCGAAATTTTGACCGAAGTAGTGCGATGTACCGGATTGCAGGGCGCGTTTGTCCCACATCATGGCTTCGATGGAGGTGGTGATCTGCGCGCCTGGGAATCGCTCACTTTCACTTTTTGTGCCCTTGATCGCAGGAATTGCCGCCTGCTCCAGACAAAATTTTTCGTAAATATCCAGAATGCGATACGTCTCCTCAAGCGCTTCGTCTTTTGTGGCGTGCGCAGTATGACCTTCGTGCCAGTAGAATTCAGTCGTGCGCAGGAAAAGCTTTGTACGTATTTCCCAGCGGAGCACCGAGCCCCATTGAACGATGAGCAGGGGAAGGTCGCGCCACGATTTGATCCATTTGGAATACATGTGCCCGATGATGGTTTCAGAGGTGGGGCGGACCGCCAAAGGCTCTTCCAGTTTTTCACCGCCGCCGTGTGTGACCACCGCGAGTTGGGGCGAGAAGCCTTCGACGTGCTCCTTCTCTTTTTCAAAGAACGACATGGGGATCAATGTAGGGAACGCCGCGTTGATATGGCCGGTCGCTTTGAATTCCCTATCGAGCCAGGAGGTAATGTTTTCCCAAAGTGCCCAGCCGTATGGACGAACGACCATGCATCCGCGAACCGGCGCGTAATCTGCCAGCTCCGACTTTAATACAAGTTGGTTGTACCATTCTGCAAAATCTTCCGTGCGTGTGGGTAATTTCTCTTCTGCCATGTTATTCTCCAAAAAAAGTGATCATAATAAAAGTTATTGTTTGATTTCCAATAACCCGATTGCAGCCTGCGCATCTTTTGCAAAGTACAGCAACTTGCGATGATGCGCGGCAGTGTAGCCATCGAAATCGTTGAAGAACTGATCGAACGTAGACTGCCAGCCGCGCCCGACCAGTATCAACGGCTTGCGGGGCAAAGACTCTACGATCATCAAATTCCACATCAAGGAAACCTCTGTCAACGTGCCAGCCCCGCCAGAAAGCGCGATGGCGGCATCGCATCCCTCGATGAGACCCTGCAGGCGAAGAAAAAGGGTTTTCATGCGCCGTTCCTCTTTTACCCATTGATTGGGCGTGGACTTTCTCCACGTCTCGATGTCTTCGCATGTCACGCCGATCACATGCCCGCCGGCCTCATGCGCGCCGCGCGAAACCGCCTCCATCGTGCCCATATAACCGCCGGTCAACACACAGTGACCGAGCTGCACGAGTTGTTTCCCCAGCGCCCGGGCCTCTTCGTAGGCAGGGGAGCCTTCCTGGGGTTGAGCGCCGCCAAAAATCGTTATATTCATGGTTTTATCCTGAAAACAAAAACGGCTCGCCAGAGTCTGGGAGCCGTGAGAGCGCATTGAAAAGAACCTATCCAGACGAGGTAGATTGATCGCTAAGCGTTCGCGGGTTCGGGTTCAAATTCATTGCGCCGATTATACCCTTAACGGTAAAAAATTGCACTTTTTATGAATAGGGATGTGCGATTTTTTACCGTGGGCATTATATAAGGGTAAAATTGATTTTATGCAAAAGGACTTGCACCGCCTCATGCAGCGCCCGGAACTGGTCTCGTCCGAAAAACAGGACCTGCTCACGCGCATTCCCGGCCAAGCCGCGGCCATGAACATGCCCTGTTACCTTGTGGGCGGCTTCGTGCGCGACCTGCTGCTCGAAAAGCCGGTCAACGATTTTGACATTGTGGTGGAAGGCGACGCCATAAAACTGGGAAATGCGCTCATGAAAAAATATGGCGGCCGGCTGACTGCCCATCACAAATTCCACACCTGTATCTGGCATTTACCTGAAACTTCAGATCTGACGCTTGATACGTTGGACATCATCACCGCGCGTTCAGAGACCTACGATATTCCAGGCGCACTTCCCACTGTAAAACCTTCCACGATCGAGGATGATCTTCGTCGCCGCGATTTCCCGATCAACGCCATGGCCATACGTTTGGATGGCGATCTATTCGGTCAATTGATCGATCCCCTGAATGGGCAGGTCGACCTTCAGAATAGCGTGATCCGCGTTCTGCATCCACGTTCATTTGTCGACGACCCTACGCGCATCTTTCGCGCCATCCGCTATGAACAAAGATATGGATTCAAGATCGAGCCCGAGACATTGAAGCTCGTCAACCACGAATCTCTCGGTGTTCTATCGAAATTAAGCGGCGAGCGCGTTCGTCATGAATTGGATTTGATGCTCGAAGAGGAAAACTCCGCGTGGATGTTGTCCCGGGCGGGAGAATTGGGCCTGTTCGACGCATTCGAACCCCAACTGCCAGCCTTGAACGCGAAATATGCCGGCTTGTTTAATTCGGTGCCGGCCGGCGAATTTGGCATATCCCACGATCGCGTTCTACTGGGTTACTTGTTATGGTTGATGGATTGCACTGTGGAGCGCATCGACTCACTTGCAAAGCGCCTGGATTTCACGGCGGAATTGCGAGAAACGGTTATTGCCGCCACTCAATTAAAAAATGAAATGCCCACGCTCGTAAACTCCAGGGCCAGTGTCTGGACGATGCGCCTCGATAAAACTCCCTTGATGGCAGTTTATGCGCTGTCGCTGGTTACAAACGAATCTGCGCCCAAGGCGTTTCTCGTAAAATGGCGGCATATCAAGCCTCAAACCAATGGTGATGACCTGAAAGCGCTGGGAATCCCCCCGGGGCCTCGTTACAAAGAAATCCTCTCCAGGCTCCGTGCCGCGTGGGTGGATGGAGAAGTAAAAAATGCAAATGAAGAGAGCATTTTGTTGAAAACATTTACCTCCTCTTCATCCTAACTTATAATGTTTGCAGGCAACCATGATGACAAATAAGAAGGCGGAGAAACAACGCTTACCCTACCGATTGCGTGAGCCGTTCATGACAAGCACGGAATCGGCACTTTTTCGTGTATTGACACAGATCGTGGGGGTGCGGTATTTGATCTGCCCGAAGGTGGCACTCAATGATATCTTCTACATCGTGCGGCCCAATGAGAATGTCCACTTCTTCAACAAGATCTTTCGCAAGCATGTGGATTTTTTATTGTGTGACCCTCAAACCTTTGCACCTTCGTTCGGCGTGGAGATCGTACGGCCCGTCTCAAAGCACGACGCGCGTGAAACCGACAAATTCATGGAAGAGTTGTTCACAGAGGCCGGGCTTCCCCTGGTGCATGTGACTTCCAGCGAAACCTACGATGCTTCGGATATTATCTCTCTTTTCCAGCTTGCCGTGACCAGGATTGGGGGTACCGCGGCATTGCGTGTCAACCGTAATTCGGATTCCGTTCCGCAATGCCCGGTATGTACCAAAATGATGGTCCTGCGTATGCACCGTGAAGGGCCCAGGGCCGGGAAGAAGTATTATGGGTGCATGGATAATCCCCATTGCCCGGGGGCGGTTGTGATCGATCTATAAGACCGGCTCATTTCATGAGCTGGTCTTAGTTTAGAAATGCCTTTGTAATTCTGATGCATAGTTTAGACCAACCGTGGCTTTATTTTCCACCAGCCAATCTCGCAGACTGGTCTTGCAACGTGCTGGTTCCCTGGAAATAAGCAGGTTTGTCATCAGGCCATCCACTTCTTCGGGAGTGAGCATCACATCCCTTACGAACAGGCTGAGAAATTGTGCAGTTCGCAGGGCCAGTTGAGGGGGAAAGGGGACAAGCGGCTTGTTCGCACCGATGCTTGTCCCGATCAACCAGACCATTTCCTTGAAGGTCAATTCATCCGGGCCAACCGCATCCCACACATAATTTTCCCTTTGATACACTGCATCCACGGCGAGCCTGGCAAGATCGTCAACATAAACGGGAGATAATTTGTAAGAACCATCCCCGGGTAAACCAAAAAGAGGGAAATGCCTCAACAGCCAGGCGATGTTGTTGATCAGGATATCCTCCTTGCCAAACAAAACAGTCGGCCGCAGAATTGCATAGCTCAACCCTGAATCGATCACTGCTTTTTCGTTTGCGGCCTTGCCCCAGTAATAAGGCAAATGCGAATCCGGTGATGGGTTGGCAATGCTGATATGCACAATGCGCTTCACGCCTGCTTTTATCGCGGCATCCACCAGAGCCTTTGTATTCTCAATGGCTTTCGGTTGTGTATTATCTCCTTTATCAAAGCGGACCCAATAAGTGTTGATCAGCACGTCTGCACCGCGCAGATTTGCTACAAGCTCATTTTCGTTGCTGAAATCAAGCGGGAAGGCTTTTACTTTTCCATTGAATGGATCAGGGCGATCTGGGTGGTTGGTGAGCGTTAGGACTTCCTCACCACGTTCCAGCAAACGTTTGGTGATGTATTTTCCTGAATAACTAAATGCGCCTGTTACTGCGATTTTCATTTTTCCTCCACTTTTGACGGCCTTGGTGTTACAAGGGCGAAAAATGAGATGATCATCCCAACGATGATTAGCGCTGCGAGATACCCTCCCAGATTTCCACTCAAGCGGCCCATCACCTCGAAGAAGAGCTTTTCCGCACCTTCAGAAGCAGGGCGATAGGTGAGTGAGAAAATCCCTGGCAGGCCGATCAATACAATAGTGGAGAAGGCCGTCCAGAATTGCGCGCCCGCCTCTGTTCCGCAAAGAATGACCAGCATGCGTTTTAGCGGCGTCCTCAAATATCCCGTGACCAGCAGGGAGGCGATCAGCGTGGCTATAACCTGGATAAGAAAAGTAACGATGGTGTTCATGATATCTCCTTTTAGTGAAATTATTCACAATACGATTGTATAACTTTTCGCTAATTCTGTCAAGGCTTTAAAGAAAAATGTCATCCTCAAAGGATGACATTTAATTGCCAGAACGGGAGTAATACTTATTGATTATTATGAAATAGCTGGAACAGCTCCGCTCCGCTCTTTCCTTGTGCCTCATCACGATATTGTTGAATAGGTACTCGCACAATAAGATTTTCGGTTTCACTTTTGACAAACCAAAACTCTACAAAGCCGGGATTGCCTGCTTGTTGAATTTCCTCCTGCGGGATTTGAAGAATTACGTCCATTACCTGTTTTATCCAATTTCCGAAAGCTTCTTCGTTATTAAGATCATCAAAAGGCCTGCGTACATAGAAATCAGTTTCCATTATACTGAAAGTGGAATGACCGTCTGCAAAAATGCAATCCTCGCCGAATAGTGTGGCATTTGCACTGGCTAATGGGTCCAGAGCGCGGACGGCCGCGTCCACTTTTTTCGTTAATTCTGGATCATCGTGATACGCCCACATAAACCCGCAGCCTTCATAGGTTGGGGTAAAGGTGGCGGCTTCGGTGGCAACGATCGTCTGCGTAGCAGTGGGTGGGTTGTCTGTTGGTGCCAGTCCACTTTGCAAAGCAAAAAAACCTGCGGTTGCAGAAACGACCAGGGCGACGATCCAATTTCTTTTTTTGTTCATGACCAGGTATGGTGTAGACGTTTAAATGCCGAAGAAAGATCCGTGCCAGCCTTCAGGTTCACCTTCGCCACCCTCTTCAGGTGCTTCCTCTTCCGGAACTTCCTCTTCGGGTATTTCCTCTTCAGTTGTCTCTTCTTCCGTGAGTTCCTCTTCTGAATCGAAATCCTCGGGGAATTCTTCAGGTTCGGGAAGTTCATCAAGATAATCGGACAGATCGGGATTTTCATCGAGCCAATCCTCGATGTCTTCCCTGTCGATCATCTCCGGATCGGATGGATCCTCTTCGCCCTCGATGTAGGAAGATTCACCTTCGGTCAATTCAACTTCGTCACCCTCTTCATCCTCGAGGGCGCAATGACCTTCAAGGCACGTCGCTTCGATACGGCCTTTCTCCGCGTCGTATTCCACGCTCAGCAGGCTGCCGCGCACAGACGCCACTCCAGATGGTGTTTCCACATCGAGCGAGCCGCCATTGAGCAGGACGAAAACCTTGCCATATAAAAGTTGAAGTTTCGTTTTCGGTTCACCATTTTCCATGGTGAGCACCGGGATGGCAAATGATGAATTCGGTCCGACACGCACGATCGTGCCATCGGGAAGGAGGTTGATCTTTACCCGACCGTCATCCCCAGTCTCAACGCTTCCGCTGGAGGAGATGGACATGCCATTGGACGCAGGACTCAGTTCATCGTTCGATGACGCGCGAGCCGAGACATTATTTTCGACATCGGATAGAACCGCTTCACGCGCAGCCTCAGCCTGCCCGGTGGATATGGGCTCGGTCGCGGTTTCTGTGGCGGATTCCGTCGTCGGGAGGGTTTCAGTGGGTGAGCTGCTTGTCGAGCACGCGCCCAGCAAAAAGGTCAAAAGGAGAAGCGCAGGGATCAGTCTTTTCATAGTCACCTCAAAATGTCCGCGGCGGCCGCAGCCATTAATGCTGCGCCGTTGACCAGCGCCTTTTCGTCAAAATCGAATTTTGGATGGTGATGCCCGTAATCGAGATGCTCATCCTTGTTGTTCGAGCCGATGAAGAAATAACAACCGTTCACTTTCTCCTGCATGAAAGCCATATCCTCCGCGCCCATGGTCAGGTACGCTGATGTATCCAGTTCGGTCCCGGGCAGGGCCTTTCGCGCGGTTTCCTGCACTCTGGCTGTCACAGATTCGTCATTGACCAGTGCTGGCGTCATGCGTATCACTTTGATCTCCACACTACAGCCCATCGCCTCGGCGACACCGCGCACGATCTGTTCAAAGCGTTCCAATACCATCTTGCGAACGGTGAGATCAAATGTGCGAATGGTCCCGGAAAGTTTGGCCTCCTGGGGAATGACGTTGAAGGTCGTGCCTGCATCCACTGTGGTAACGCTGACGACAGCTGTATGCAATGGCGCGACGTTGCGCGACACGATCGTTTGCAGGGCGCTAATGATCTGCGCGGCGGCAGCGACAGGGTCTACTGTGATGTGTGGAGCCGCAGCATGACCCCCTTTGCCGGTGAGTTTGATGTGGAATTCCTCCGCGCCAGCCATCACTGGGCCGGCCGCCACGTTGACCCAGCCCAGCGGTTTGTCGTTCCATAGGTGAAGCGAAAGGGTCATGTCCACTTTGGGTGAATTCAACACGTCGTCGCGCATCATCATTTCCGCCCCGCCGCATTCTTCCCCGTTGAATCCCTCCTCGGAGGGTTGGAAGCAGAATTTAATGTTACCCGCCAGTTGATCGCGTTGTGCAAATAACATTTTTGCCACTGTCAGGCCGATCGCGGTATGACCGTCGTGTCCGCAGGCATGCATTACCCCTTGATTCTTTGAAGCATATTCCGCCCCAGTATCCTCGATGATGGGAAGCGCGTCCATATCGAAGCGCAGGAGCAGGGTGGGGCCGGGCTTTGCGCCTTCAAGAAACCCAACCACCCCTGTTTTGCCGACACCCTTGGTTACTTCAAGCCCGAGGGACTCGAGCTCCTTTGCCACGATGCCCCCAGTACGAATTTCGCGGAATCCCAGTTCCGGATGCACGTGAAAATCGCGGCGCAGGCTTTGGGTATAAGGGAAAAGCTTTTCTGCTTCTTTAAGGAAATTGCTCATTACCATGCCTTTCTCTTTATCGATCTAACCGCCGTGCCCGGGGTAGATTCTGTTGATCTTATGCCGGTTGATTTTATCCCAGCTTTGTCTGGAGGGTGTATCCTCTTCCGGGAGCATGAAAAGGGGATGCAGATCTCCAGTGAAGGCACAGCCTTCATCCAGGATAAACGTAACGCTGTCATCGCTATGACCGGGCGTGTGGATGATCTCGCCGCTGATCCCCAGATCGGCAAGAAATTTTCGGCTTTCCTCACATTTTAGATTCAGGTTATCGTTTTGGTTGATCTCGTGATATGGGAACTTCTTTGTTTTGAAGAACTCCGTAAACGGGGCGATGAAATCGATCTGGGGATCCATCACGATCAGTTTTGCGCCTTGTTCTTTAAGTTCCTGAGCCAGGCCTGCATGGTCTGGGTGGTAATGCGTGGCGAGAAAATATTTGATCTCGTTGAGCGTGACGCCTTTGCGTTTGAGTTCAGCCGATAACTTTGGGAGCGTCCCCGGAAAACCGCTGTCTATCAATAACCTTCCGTTCTTAATTTCGAGAAGATAATAATTGGTTGAGTCGTAGCCGACGTTTACGATATTCATACCTCGTATTTCACCACGCGGAATTTTTCCTCGTAACGAGGGTTTTCGTCGGTGCTATCTTCCGTGCGGCGGGATTTCATGCG
Source organism: uncultured Anaerolineaceae bacterium (assembly GCA_964549865.1). Classification (GTDB taxonomy): domain Bacteria; phylum Chloroflexota; class Anaerolineae; order Anaerolineales; family Villigracilaceae; genus Villigracilis. The sequence goes on along the minus strand of CAZJYB010000038.1, from coordinate 9,451 downwards.
CTCGATCAATTTATCGATATCCTGCACCTGGGTTTTGTGCTCAAGAATGGCTTTGAGACGGATATCCCATGTATCTGTGATATCAACGATCGTGTTGGGTTGATTTGTAAGCGAACACCATACTTCGCGCGGCATGTGCGGTTGAAGACCTTCGTTGAGTAATTCGGGAAAAAAGACAGGGCTGCCTGCGGCAGGGAAAACGGCGTCCAGCACGACTTGGCCGCAAGCACGGTGATCGGGATGGTTAATGCCATATACCGCGAATAGAGTTTGGGGATCGCAGGTGAGGAGCACATCCGGTTTGTGCTGGCGGATGATGCGCACAACGTCGCGGCGCAGCTCAAGGTCTGGGATGAGATACCCGTCCGGACGGTCCAGAAAATGAACCGCTTTCGCGCCGATCACTTTCGCGGCGTCATTTTGTTCCCCATGCCGAATCTCGAGGAGTTTTGCCGTTGTCATATCCGCATGTGTTGTGGGATTGAATCCCTTATCGCCGTTGGTCAGCAGAGCATAAGTAATATGATGTCCATCGCGTGCCCAGCGCGCAAGCGTCCCACCACAAAAAAATTCTGGGTCATCCGGGTGAGCCAGAATTACCAGAATTTTTTGTGAAGTTTGCCAGGGCTCAGTTTGCCCGGTCATTATTCTTTTTGGCCTTGCCACAGGTGCAGCCGCCGCCTTCGTGACGGTCACAAGGAGCCTGGGCCTTGCGGCGCAGGGCTTCGAGTTCATCCCAGGGTTGGAGTTCCTCACGCTCGAACGTGGCGGTAAAGTGTTTGCCTTCCTCGGTATCGAGCAAAACAAGGACCTTGTTGTTCATCGGGTATACGTCCAGAACTTTGCCTTCACCCTTGGGTGTAATGACGCGTTTGTTGCGCTTGGGAAGTTCCTTGCGCGCCGCAACATATTGTTCGTATTCATAGATGAGGCAACAGCGCAGGCGGCCGCACATGCCGGTGATCTCGTTGGGCGTTAGCGAGATGCCCTGTTCTTTTGCCATCTTGATGGAGATGGGGGAGAACTCCGTCAGGAATTGGGAGCAGCAGCGCGTTTCGATTCCGCAGGCGCCCATGCCGCCGATCAGTTTTGCCACGTCGCGCGGGCCGATCTGCCGCATCTCGACATGAGTGGTGGGATAAATTTGTTGCATATCCTTTTTAAGAGATTTAAGGTCAACCTTTTCTTCGCTCTCCGTGCTGAACAGGAAGGCAAGCCGCGAACCATCGTAGTTGTATTCCGCGGTCACGATCTTGACCTCTTTGAGCCCAATCTCGGATGCGCGTGCGCGACAGTTGATCATGGCTTCGGTTTGTTTGGATTGCCATGATTGCTGGAGTAGCAGGTCGCGCGGGTTGGCGCGCCTCTCCACAGACCTCCAGCCGCCTTCCGGTCTCTCAGGTGTCTCCTTGACCACCTGAACGACCTCTCCAAGGTGCCTGCCGCGGGAGGTATCCACGATGACATGCTCGCCGACGCCCACATCGGGTACAGCGGAGGTATCGAAATGATAGATTTTGCCTACTTTGGTAAATCGAACACCAACAATGTTAGTTTCCATGGGTTGAATTATACCTGTTTCACTCTACAATATTAATCGGCAGTTCGTTTTTACTGCCAAGTGCCGCTACTGAGACTTTCGCAGCGATCTTCTGTGTGATGTCGCGCAGCGCAATCGCAACTGCCGAATCAGGGTGGCTTGCCACGATGGGCTTGCCTGTATCGCCGCCGATGCGTATATTCTGGTCGATCGGTACTTTGCCGAGGAAGGTGGTTTGCGTGGACTCGGCAAGTTTTTCTCCGCCGCCGGAGCCAAAGATGTCCATACGCGTGCCGTCAGGCAGCTCAAGATAGGACATGTTCTCGACGATTCCCAAAATGGGCACTTCCAGTGTCTTGAACATGTTCAGGCCGCGGCCTGCGTCGTCCAATGAGACCAGCTGCGGAAGTGTGACCACCACTGCACCGCTCAGGGGGAGAGCTTGCGCAAGGGAGAGCGAAGCATCGCCAGTGCCAGGGGGTAGGTCAACGATCAGGTAATCCAGCTCGCCCCATTCCACATCGCCCAAAAATTGGCGGATCGCAGAGTTAAGCATGGGCCCGCGCCAGATGAGCGGCTGCCCGGGTTTGACGAGCAAGCCCATGGAGATCATTTTTAATCCATAGGCCTGTGCGGGGATCAATCGCTGACCATCCGGGGGCGGCAGTTTTTCCACGCCGAGCATCATTGGGATGTTGGGGCCGTAAATGTCCGCATCCATCAAGCCGACACGTGCCCCAGCCTGCGCCAAAGTTACTGCGATATTCACAGCGACGGTGGATTTACCCACCCCCCCTTTTCCTGAGCCCACTGCGATCGCGTTGCGGATGGGGGTCTTGACCAGCCCGCGCATGCGTCCGTCATTCGGCACGTCAGAGTCCATTTTGACTTCGACTGTTTTCACGCCTTCGATCGCAAGCACGGCATTCTTTGCGTCTTTTTCGATCTTGCCACGGAACGGACAAGCCGGAGTGGTAAGCATGATCGCGAATGAAACCTTGTCGCCTGCAATTTCAAGGTTGCGAATCATATTGAGCGTAACCAGGTCCTGGCCGAGGTCCGGTTCTTCTACTTTACTGAGCGCTGCGAGTACTAATTCTTTTGTTATGCTGGTTGTCATTTGATTCCTATTGTCGATATGTCGTTGCGAGGGCGATGCTTTTTCGCCCGAAGCAATCTCCTCATAACAGGGGATTGCTTCGTCGCTCCGCTCCTCGCAACGACATGATTTGATTTATGCCGCAGGAGCATCCGCATTCGCCTTTGCTTCCGCTTTGGCGGCTTTTGCCGCTTCTTTTGCTTTGCGCGCTTCTTCTTCGCGCGCCGCGTTTTGCGGACGAATGCTCTCGTAATACGACGAAGGCTTGAGCAATTTTTCCATGTTGTATACACTGCGGCCGTAGGAGGCCAGCTCGAAATCGTGATCCATCTTGATCGCGTCGAACGGACAATACTCTGAGCAGAATCCGCAGTTCATGCAGATATCCGCGTCGATGAAAAATTCGGTCGGTTCAGGAACAGGCCTGCCCGTAACAGGATCGTTGCTTCGCACGATCCAGATGCATTGCGGCGGACAGACCTTTGCGCAGATCCCGCATGAGGTACATAATATTTCCCTTTTTCCTTCCGAGTCCACATTATAAACAAGGAACGGGATGTAACGTGCTTCCTCCGGCAGGATCAATCTCTCCTCCGGGTACTGCACTGTGAAGATACCGCGTGTATTTGCACTAGAACGATGCTTTACGCCTTCTACCGTGTAGTAGCGCTTCTTGCCGCGCAGCCACCACGAGATATCCTCGATATAGGTATCCCAGAATCGCTTCCAGGTAACGCTCAGTGATTTAAGCAGGCCTTTTCCATACATAGTTGGCTTCTCCTATTAGCGGTCCAGTTCGCCCATCACGATATCGATCATGCCGAGCAACGCGATAAAGTCCGCGATCTTGGTGCCGAGGCACATCTTTTCCAACGCGGTGATGTTTACGAACGATGCGGGGCGTACATGATAGCGCCACGGGTTGGGCTTGCCGTTGGAGACGATGTAAAATCCCAGTTCGCCTTTTGGGGATTCAACCCGCCCATACGCTTCACCCGCGGGAACCCGTACCTGGTAGGCCGGTTTCTGCGAGTTGATCGGCCCTTGAGGGATCTGTTTGATGGCCTGTTCCAATATGCGGATGGATTGCCTGATCTCATCGAAGCGGATGAGATACGCATCCAGCATGTCGCCGTTATAACGGACGGCCACATCGAAATCAAAACGGTCGTATACGCTATAAGGATCGGCGCGGCGCAGGTCGTAGGGCACACCCGCAGCTCGCAGGAGGGGACCAGTAACCGAATAATTAACGGCATCTTCCGCGTTCAAGATCGGCACGCCTCTCAAACGTTCGAGCAACACCTCATTCTCGTTGAGGAAGCGTTCCATTTCATCGGTCTTGACGGGCAGGCGGTTGAGCACCAGGTCCTTGATCTTTTGCATTACGTCATCCGGGATATCGCGCACCACACCGCCAAAACGGAAGTAGTTGCACATCATGCGCGCGCCGGAAACGGCCTCGAAGATATCGAGGATCAACTCGCGTTCCTCGAACGCATAGATCGAAGGTGTGTACATCGCGCCCAGATCGTTGAGGATTGTGCCAGCGAAGACGAGGTGGTTCTGGATGCGGGTGAGCTCGGCCATGATCACGCGGATATACTCCGCGCGTTCGGCAACTGGGATCTTCATGAGCTTCTCGACGGTTATCGCATAGCCAAAATTGTTGCTCATCGAGTTGAAGTAATCGAGTCGGTCCGTATAGGGAATGATCTGCAGATAGGTATTACGCTCGCCAATCTTGTCGTGGTTGCGATGTAAATATCCCATGACGGGTTTGAGGCCGGCGATGGTCTCGCCTTCGAGGGTGAGCGCAACGCGCAGCACGCCGTGTGTGGAGGGATGATGCGGCCCCATGTTGACCACGATATGATCGGTCTTGAGTCCATCCTCGCCTTCCACTGAGTAACGATCCAGCGAGCCATAGAGCATCTTGTCGTTTTCCGGAACCCATTTTTCCGGGTCGAAGTTTTTCGGAAAGTTTAGGTTGTCATTGAACGGATTTTTTTCCTCTGCCATATAGAACTGGCCGTCGGGCCAGCGGCTTTTGAAAGGCTTGGTCTCTTCCTCGTAAAAAGGTTCCTTCCAATCCTTGCGAAGCGGGTGACCATCAAATCCTTCCCACATCAAAATGCGACGCAGGTCCGGATGGCCGGTGAATTTGATGCCATGCAAATCCCAGGCCTCGCGTTCCTGAAAATCCACGCCCGCCCAGAGATGAATGAGGGAAGGCACTTCAATGGGGTCAATGCGAGGGACTTGTACCTTGAAAACAAGCCCCGGGCCACCAGTGATCTTATAGGCGTGATAGACCACTTCCATTTTCTCTTCAGGGAAGTAGTCCACGGCTGTGACGGAAGTAAGCAGATCGTAACCGAATTCGTCGCGAATGGAAGTCGCTACTTCAATAAGATTCTCTTTGTTCACGAGGAAGCCGGTAAAGTTAGGGCGTGTCTCAGCAGCGACAAAATCCGGGAAACGCGCGACCAGGTCTGTCGTCTGGGGAGGAAGCGTGGTCGTCATGCTTCGCCCTCCTTTTCCTTTTGCGCGGCGGCTTCCTTGATCTCGGCGTTTCGGCGTGGGTCGATCAGGTCTGGTCCAAAGACTGGCATGGGCACGTAGTTCGGGTCTTCCTTCTGTTTTCTATACCAGGGAGCGGTCTTGATGGTCTGCTTGTCGATCTTTTCCTGCAGTTTGATCAAGCCGGCGATCAGGGCCTGCGGGGTGGGGGGGCAACCCGGAATATACACATCCACAGGCAGGAATTTATCGATCCCCGCGACGACGTTATATCCCTCTTTAAATGGGCCGCCGCTGGATGCGCACGCGCCCATCGCCACAACATATTTTGGCTCGGGCATCTGGTTGTATAACCGCACGATGGACGGAAGCATTTTCTTTGTGACCGTGCCGGAGACAAGCAGCATATCTGCCTGGCGCGGGGTGGGACGCATGACTTCCATGCCGAAACGGGACATGTCGTAGCGCGCGGTCTGCGCCGCGATCATTTCGATGGCGCAGCACGCGAGACCGAACATAAGCGGCCACACCGAGGAACGTCGTCCCCAGTTATACAGGCGGTCGAGCGTGGTGACTGCAATGGCATGTTCAAGTTCGGGCGGAATTTCGTAGCCGGGCGAGTTAATGGTCTCTTTGGTCATGTTCCATGTTCTCCTCGAACCAGTCTTGATAGATGGCGTACAGAATATTGTCGTTGGCGAGCGCCGGATCGTCTTCGAACTCTGGCAGTTCCAGGGTCCATTTGAGAATTTGTTGAAGGCTTACTTCTTCGATGTTTACGTCTTTATGCTGTCTGCGTAATTCCATGGCGATGGCATAAGTCGCTTCCCAGTTCAGGTTCATTTTTTGTCTTCGAGATGGCTTTCACGGAAACAAAGACAGAGGGGAAAGGCAAAAGACAGGCCGATCAGCGTGGCGGGTAAAAAGATCCACCAATTCTTCAAGTTGATGCGTTTCGATTCCATATAGACGAATACCCAGAACACCAGCACCGAAACCAGCAGGTCCGCATTGAATGCCGCGCTCATGTTCGTTTCAAAGAGCTGCAGGATGGCGGGTATGGCTGCCCCTTGGTTCGCGGCGAAGAACTTGAAAATAAAATAGTACGGAAATGTGAGTCCGAACGCAGCCAGGAAAATGTAGAGATTCTTTTTCATCATTCCTCGCGATTGTCGATCTTATGTTTGCTCCCTGCGCCGTCCTCGGCGCAGGACTTTCCTCGCAAGGCGCTGCCGGGGAAAGTGCCCCACAAGGGTACGGCAGCTTGAGCTTGAAGAAGATGTAGACTTTTTTTCATTACTCCTCGCGGTTATCGATCTGGGCGCGCTGCAGTTTGCCGGAATAATCCACATAGATGGATTTCCACTCGGTGAACAGCTCGAGCGCGGCCTGGCCGGCTTCGCGGTGTCCGTTGCCTGTGCCGCGCACGCCGCCGAAGGGGAATTGGATCTCGGCGCCGGTTGTGCCGTGATTGATATAAACCAATCCTGTAAAAATATCGCGCATGGCGGTGAAGGCGCGGTTCACATCTTGCGTAAAAATGGACGTGGAGAGACCGTATTGCGAGCGATTGTTAACTTCAACAGCTTCCTCAAAGGAGCCAACCTCAACGATCGAAAGCACCGGCCCAAAGACTTCTTCGCGTTCGAGTGTTGTTCCGGGCAATACTCCCTCCAATAAAGTGGGGGTGTAGAAAAAGCCTTTTCCATTTACATTTGCAATTTCTCCACCGACCAAGGCACGCGCACCTTCTTTTTTACCGATCTGTACATAATTGTGGATGCGGTCCAGCGCGATCTTGTTGATCACAGGGCCGATCTCCACTTTGGGATCAAGCCCGTTGCCCAGAGTCAGTTTCTTCGTCCGCGCAAGAAGCGCCTCTTTTAATTTTGGTGCGATCCCTTTTTGCACGATCAGCCTGCTGGCGGCGGTGCAGCGCTGGCCGGTCGTCCCGAATGCTGCCCAAAGCGTGGCGTCCGTGACCAATTCCAGATTTGCATCATCCAGAACGATGATGGCATTCTTGCCGCCCATTTCAAGCGAAACTTTTTTATTGAACCTGCCGGCGGCTTCCGCGATCGCGCGTCCTGTGGCCGTCGAACCTGTGAACGAAAGCACGCGCACGCCCGCATGTTCAACGAGCGCCTTGCCAACCTCAGCGCCGGGCGCCATGATCAAATTGAACACGCCCGCGGGCAGGCCGGCTTCCTCGAATACTTTTACAAATGCGGCCGAGATCGCCGGCGTCTCTGGTGAAGGCTTCCAGATGATGGTGTTGCCCGCGATCAACGCGGGAAAAATTTTCCATGAAGGCACGGCAATGGGGAAGTTCCATGGCGTGATCACGCCAACCACGCCCGAGGGGTCGCGCACGGCCATGCCAAATTTATTTTGCATTTCCACAGGCGCGGTATACCCAAGCAAACGGCGGCCCTCGCCGCCCATGAAATACGCCATGTCGATGGCTTCCTGCACATCGCCGCGCGCCTCGGCAATGACCTTGCCCATATCCTGCGTGAGCAGTTGCGCCAGCTCTTCCTTCTTTTTTTTAAGGATATCCGCGACGTTGAAAAGAAGTTCCCCGCGCAGTGGGGCGGGGGTCAGACGCCACGATTGGAAGGCGTTTGTCGCGGCCTCCACTGCCAGATTAACGTCTGAAATATCCGCAGCATGGATCTGTGCAAGCACGTCTTCATTGGCTGGATTGATGGTATCGAAAGTCTCCCCTTTGCGGCCAGAAACCCATCTTCCATTGATGTAGTTTTGGAATTCCATTTGCGTGATTATAGCACGCAGGGATTTTGTGTCAATTGATTTATGAAAATATATATTTTCATAAATACTGGCGGTATAATTCCGACTTGTCGGCTTCACGGCTGACTGTGAGCTGATCCTGTTTCGAAAGGCATTTTTTATCCCATGACCATGACCACAGCCAGGCAGAAAGTCCTTGCTCACCTGAAAAAGACGCGTACGACTTCTGCGCGTGAGATCGCGCGCGCCTTGAAGATGTCCGCGCCAAATGTCAGACATCACTTATCTATCCTATGCTCGGATGGGCGGGTGGAGTGTGTAGCGGTCAATAACCGTGTGGGGCGCGGCCGGCCCGAGAAATTGTATTCCCTGTCCCAGGCGGCGTTGGGGGATAATTTGTCCGCGTTGGCGAATGCCCTTTTGACGGAAGCAGGCAAAAAGTTAAATGTGGAGGCGCTGGCAGGCCGTGTTTTGGATCAAAGTCAGTTTGCGAGTCTGCCCGTCACAAAACGACTTGCGCTGCTTGTTGAAAAACTAAACGAGATGCATTATCAGGCACGCTGGGAGGCCGGCGCTGAGGGGCCGCGTGTGATCTTTGGGAGATGCCCGTACTCAAAGGTAATCGAGAGACATCCTGAGTTGTGTAAAATGGACGCAGCGATGCTGGTAAATGTTTTGGCTGGGCCAGTGGCGCCTTCAACGAAAAATGAAGTCCATGCACGCGGGTCATGTCCTTTTATATTCAGGATTGGTTAAAGGAACGCGGACTTCAGTCCGCTTGCACATTGCGGACTACCCTAAAGGGGGCTTCGCACAAGTCCGCGTTCCGAATTCGCCGTTTGAGGCTCGCCGTTTGAGGCTCGCCGTTTGAGGCTCGCAGGTGAACAACCTCCCTCAACGATAAAGCAATGACGCAAAGCTTTTTTACTCGACTGTCACACTCTTGGCAAGATTTCTAGGCTGGTCAACATCCAGCCCGCGGATCGCGGCGATGTGATAAGCCAGCAATTGCAAGGGGAGCACCGTGACAATTGGTGAGAGCATCCAGGGGGCTTCCGGAACCCAGAGAATGTGATCTGCCATTCCTTTGATCAATTCGTCGCCTTCGGTCGCAACCGCGATGACCATTCCGCCGCGCGCCCTGGCCTGTTGTATCTGTGAGATCATCTTTTCATGCCAGGGATCCTTTGGCGCGATGCACAGCACGGGCATTTCTTCATCGATCAACGCGATCGGGCCGTGTTTCATTTCGCCTGCGGGATATCCCTCCGCGTGAATGTAGGATATCTCCTTGAGTTTCAGTGCACCTTCATATGCGATCGGCATATTGATGCCGCGCCCGAGGTACAGACATCCCTTGATATCCTTTAACTCGTGCGCGACCTTTTCAATTGCAGGTTCAGTATCCAGGACCCGACCTGCAAGGTCTGGAACGAGGCGCAGATCGGAGACCAGTTCTTTACGTGTTTTGTCGTCTATTACACCGCGCAGATCTGCGAGCAGAATCGCAAGCATGTATTGATCCACCAGCGGTG
>CAZJYB010000037.1:0-27131 GCA_964549865.1 uncultured Anaerolineaceae bacterium | reverse complement strand
GTTGGTATCAACCCCATCCGTCCTTGTCACTTCAGCACATCCAAAACACCGGCCTTGGCAAGACCGGGCATATTATCGATGTTGGCGGCGGCGCATCCACGCTGGTGGATCATCTGCTTGATGATGGCTTTCAACAGCTCACGGTTCTGGATATTTCAGTAGCGGCTCTTGACGTCGCGCAACAAAGGTTAGGCCAGCGCGCTGGGTTAGTTACCTGGCTGGAGGCGGACATCACACAGGTAGTTCTGCCTCATCACGAGTATGACGTCTGGCATGATCGGGCGGTATTCCACTTTTTGACGGAACTCGAAGACCGCCAGCGTTATGTCAACGCGGTGAAGGAAGCGGTTAAGCCCGGTGGATGTGTCATTGTGGCCACCTTTGCCAGCGACGGTCCGCAACATTGCAGCGGGTTGGAAGTGGCGCGCTACGACCCACAAAGTTTACATAACGAATTCGGCGCAGACTTTGAATTATTGGATAGCGCCCGCGAAGACCACCATACTCCGTTTGGAACCGAGCAGAAGTTTATTTACTGCTACTGTCGCAAGTATTAATGGATTCCAGAAATTCAGAATAGGCATTTGATAATAAATGAAAGCAGGCAACGGTTTGATTCGAGATTTGATTGAGCAAAAAAAGATGGCATGGAAAGAAATACTACTTAGAAGAAATGGAGAAAAAATAATGCTCAAGAATACGATTACGTTTTCTGTTTTCCTTATAGCTGTGTCAGCCATCGGTCTGCTGTGCTTTCCAGCAAAGATGTTATCGGTGGTTGGCATCATCAGCAACCCGCAAACGGACTTTCTTCTGCAAGTCTCTGGCGTTGGCGTAGCCGCCCTAATCCCCGGCGTTTGGGCTGCACGAACAGCCACGGCTTCTCCAATTTCCCGAGCTGTGCTGACAGGCCTGGCGATTTACATGTTTCTCAGTTCAGTGGTGGATTATTTTGCATATAGGCAATCCATTGTTAATAGTGCATCATTACCCAGTATTGGTCTCAGGATACTTTTGGGAGGTATTATTCTCTGGTATCTTATCAAAGAAAAGACACAGAAGTAAATTTACCGCTAAATATGCTCAAGCCTATCTCGACAGGGTTGACAGGGAACTCACCGCCCTCATGGTCGAATCAATGATCAAAGTCTTATAGACCTTTCCCATCTGATCTGGCGCTGGCTTTAAATTATTGTCCAGCCACCACTCGATCAACGAAAGCAGGGAGGTCGCGATGTGATTCGATGTAATGGAGATTGTCACCTGATTGCCGCACCTCGCCAAAGGGACGCAGGATTTTTGAAAAATGGCGGTAATATTCTGCACCACTTTTTTGCGGACACGCGCCACACTTTGGCTCTTGAACAGAATGCGAAAAAGATCCGCTTTTTGTTCGATGTATTCAAAGATCAGCCTGCCTTCCGTTTCAAGGGCGGAAGTTTCGGAATGCGTTGCCAGCGTCTCGATATGCCCCTGCAGCTCTGCCAGCCCCTCATCCAACACTTCCATCAACAAATGGTCAATACTTTCGAAGTGACGAAAGAAAGTAATGTATGCCACATCGGCGCGTTCCGTGATCTCTTTGATCGAGACGGAACCATAGTCCTTGTTAAGAATCAAAGAAACCAAAGCATCACGCAATAGGCGACGGGTCTTGCGAACTCTTGGATCTTCCTTTGATTTCATCTTTTCTCCATCTCTGATACAAAATCACCACTTTAATAACTTTTGTTATATCAGTGCAAGATTCGTTATTGACTTGAAATTCAAATTAGTTACAATGCTGAACATAAGTTATTCAGTATAACATCTAAGGAGAACAAATGAAAACGATAAACTCAAGTATGGGAAAGACCTGCAAGCCACAACGCATACCGGACAGCGAAAAGATGACGGCGAATCAGGTACAAAGCGCTTACGACGAGATCGCCGATCAGTATGAGAAAAAGATATGGTTCGACCAATATATTCTCGGCGTAGCCCGGCTCAAGAAAAAATTGCTATCAAAAGCGACTGGCAAAATCCTGGATGTGGCATGTGGAACAGGGCAGAACCTTCCGTTGTTCGCACCCAACAGCGAAATCACGGCTGTTGATCTGAGCCCCAGGATGTTGGAGCAAGCTCGCCGGAACGCAATTGCACACGGGCTGAATGTGAATCTTGCAGTGATGGATGCAGAGAAGCTTGAATTTCCAGATGGAAGTTTTGACACAGTGGTCTCCACCTTGTCTACGTGCACTTTTCCGAACCCGATCAAAGCACTACAGGAAATAAAACGCGTCTGCCGGCCCGCTGGCTTGATCCTGCTTCTTGAACATGGTCATAGCAGTTTGCCCTGGCTTGCAAGATTTCAAGATCGCCGTGAATACCAACATTATGAAGAACATGCAGGATGCCGTTGGAATCAAGACCCGCTGGAACTGATTCAATCAGCGGGTTTACAGGTATTGAATAGCAAACGAGCCGTACTGGGTATATTCCATTCAATCGAAGCAACGCCAGCAAGTTGAACCATAATCAGGAGCTAACATGACAACATCATCCGAACGTCGCTATGACTTGGATTGGCTGCGCGTGCTGGGCGTGCTTTTGCTTGTCCCGTTTCACGTAGCATTGATCTTTGTGTTCGACCCATTTACCATCATGTACGTCAGGGATTCGGTCAACAGCCGAGCGCTGGCTGAAGTCACAGGCTTTATCCACATGTGGCACATGCCGATGCTGTTCATCATCTCTGGGGCGGCAACTTATTTCGCGCTTGGCTTTCGCTCCGCAGGAGAATATATTCGTGAACGTTTTCTACGCCTATTTGTTCCGCTCCTCTTCGGCATCTTGACTTTTGTTCCGTTCACGATTTATATCCAACACAGTGACGTTCTTTCACTGCAAGAAGGCTACGCCGGATTCTTCCGAATTGACCTGAATCAACTGGATGGAATGAACGGAGCGTTTACGCCAGCGCATCTGTGGTTCATCCTGTATCTGTTTGTCTATTCGTTGGTTGGTTTGCCTGTTTTTCTATGGTTGCGTTCTGAAAAAGGTAAACGGGCGATCAAAGCTTTGGGCGCGACGATTCGGGCTCCGTTTAGCCTGATCTTGTGGGGAATCCCACTGACACTCGCCGCCGCGACAGGTATCCTTGGCGATATGAATCCACTATATTACTTCCTGATCTTCTTTTATGGATTTGTTTTCGCGAGCGACATGCGCTTCCAGCAATCTGTCGATAGGTTGACGTGGGCTGCATTGGCATTTGGAGTGTTTGCCGCGGTGCTCAATATCATGGCGCCGATACGGAATTACGCAGCATGGACCGTACAATGGACAGCACTGGGATTGATGTATCAAATGGGTCGCTGGGCATTGACGCTGGCCGTTCTTGGGCTGGGGCATCGTTTCTTGAACCGAACCAATAATGTGCTGCGTTATGCAAGTGAAGCGGCGATGCCGTTCTATCTGTTGCACATGACATTCAGTGTGTTGACAGGATATTTTGCGATCCAACTTGACGCGCCTGTGGTCGTCAAATATCCATTGATCGTTTTGATTGCCACAGGTTCAACTTTGGTTGCCTACGAATTGGTGCGGCGCTGGAATGTAACGCGCTGGCTGTTCGGAATGAAAATGATAAAGAAGGATATGCCTGTCGCATCAAATGCGAAACTCGAAAAGCAACTATTGTAGTGTTTGCCGAAGAAGAGAAATTGGAAAGGCATTTCGCTTATGATACTATTTTATAATTGCTAAATGTCAAATCTAAAAAAGTATTTCCTGCTGGAACCCGGTATCCATTACCTAAATCACGGCTCGTTTGGCGCAACGCCCGAGCCCGTGTTTTCCGAATATCAACGCTGGCAGCGCGAACTTGAAAGACAGCCTGTTGAGTTTTTAAGCAGGCGCGTGGAGGGGCTGCTGGCTGAATCGCGTGCGGCCCTGGGAAAATATCTTGGCACCCATTCGAACAATCTCGTTTATACACAGAATGTGACGATCTCATTGAACATTATTGCGCGTTCTCTTGAGTTGGGTCCGGGCGATGAAGTGCTGGCAAGCGATCATGAATACGGCGCCATGGACAGGATGTGGAGATTTTTGTCGCGCGAAAGTGGCTTCACTTATATCAACCAACTCGTTGACCTGACCTCGCACGATTCATTTGTTGAATCTTTCTGGCAGGGTGTGACCTCCCGCACGCGCGTCATTTTTTTAAGCCAGGTTACGTCACCTACCGCGATCATTTTCCCTGTTAGAGAGATCATCCAGCGCGCGAGGGCTGCGGGGATCATCACGATCATCGATGGTGCTCATGTAGCGGGTCAGTTGCCGCTGCAACTGGATTCGCTGGGTGCGGATTTTTATGGCGGCAATCTGCATAAATGGCTGTGTGCACCCAAAGGCGCAGGTTTTTTATATGCCCGGCCGGAAGTTCAAGATTTACTTAAACCGCTAGTCGTTTCGTGGGGATATGAATCCGAAACGCCGGGCAGCTCCACTTTCATCGATCATCACGAATGGTGGGGCACGCGTGATGTCGCCGCGTTCCTGTCCGTCCCTGCCGCGATCGAATTCCAGGAAAAACATGATTGGGATGCCGTAAGGATCGCCTGCCATCAATTGGCACGTGATGCACAGGCACGAATTTGCGATCTGACGGGACTGATCCCGCTTCATTCCCGATCTGACATTTGGTTCGCACAAATGGCAGCCGCGCCCCTGCCAGCGGATACCGATCTCATTGACCTTAAAATACGTTTATACGATGAATATCGGGTTGAAATCCCATTAACTGCCTGGAAGGACAGGAAGTTAATCCGTGTTTCCGTGCAAGGCTACAACACGCAGGAGGATGTGGATGTTTTATTGGATGCGCTATCTCATTTAATCCCTCTCTAAGGCGCGGCTCATTCGCTAATTTTCTTTTCCCGATTTTGTGTTAGATTTATAGCGGAGGCCCAATGCTGCTTTATCGTAAACTATTCACAATTCAAATTTCCCTGGTTTTGCTCCTGACTGCCTGTGCAGGGTCAACGGAGCCAACCAAGAATGTCGACGCGATCATTACGGAAAGCGTTGGGACCATGGTCGCTTCGTTCTTTGGCACGCAGACTGCCATGTATACACCGCCATCGCCAACATCCACTGTGACGCAAACTCCATTCCCAACCCCAACGCAGCCGGCAACCTCGCTGCCAAGTGCAACGGCCACTGTCTACTATGTCTTTCCCACGCCGACTCTTGGAACGATCATAGCGGGTACACTGACAACTGGAACTCCGAATCCCGGCGCTTTGGGTGCGGGTTGCAACAACCTTGCCTTTGTCCGTGATGTGACCATTCCGGACGGTGCGAAGCTCAAACCGAAAGAGGATTTTTTCAAAACCTGGAAAGTTGAGAATACGGGTACCTGTAAATGGCTGCCGCAATACAGCCTTGTCCTGGTGGGTGGCAGCGATTTGGGTGCGGGCGTTACCAAGCTCCAAAAAACTGTTGAGGTAGGTTCCTGGACTGAACTTTCTGTTAATGTGACTGCTCCCGGCGGTGATGGGTCTTATACAAGCTATTGGCGCCTGGCGGATGCCAATGGAGTTTTGTTTGGCTCAACCCTTGATATTACTTTTGAAGTAATACCGTAAATACAACCCTGGTTTATGAATCAAAAGTGTTACTTGCTTGTGCTTTTCCTGATATTTGCATTGGCATATTTTTTTGCCGCGCCGGGAAAGGCATTTGCACAGCCTGAAACTCAACAAGGGATCACCTCACCCTCGCAAATGATCGATGCGGTCAATGGTTTGCGCCTTTCCCATGGATTGCCTGCCCTGGCAGTTCATTCCATTCTCATGCAGACCTCGCAGATACAGGCAGATTACATGGCATCCACCGGGCAGGTCACGCACACGCGGCCCGGTGGCATGACCTACACCCAGCAATTGCTCATGCTGGGCTTTCCACTCTCGGGCGATCTTTCTCTGGGCGGCTTTCGCGCAGAAAATATTTTAAGTACCCACAACCCGCTCGTGTGGACGGGCGTCCCGCCCGGATGGCAGGATCCCGATCATATGAACACCATGCTTTCGCAGAACTTCACTCATATCGGCGCGGGAATCTCACAGAACGGCGATCGATATTATTACGCAGTGGATTGCGCCGCCGTGACAGGCTCCGGTCAGATGCAAGGCTCCGCCTCATCAATTCTCACTGCTGTGCCGGGCACGCGGGTTGCCGGCGGGGAGGCGCTGATCAGCCAGTTCGTGGTGCCGGTCTCAAAAAGCACAGCGCGGCCCGGCGGAGATGTGGTCCATAAAGTGCAATATGGACAGACGCTCTGGAGCATTGCCATCGAATATGGAACCACCATCAAGAATATTCAGGGATTGAATAATCTCGGTGAAGATCTCGTGGTCTATCAGGGACAAGATCTCCTTGTGCAAAAGGGAGCGACGCAGCCGGCTCCCGCGACGCCGACGCTTGTTTCGTTCACCCAGACTGTGACCGTCGCTCCAAGCACCTCGCCCACATTTGCCATGCCCACGATCGCATTCCCCTCGCCCTCGATTATCGCATCGACAAAGGATGATGTTGTTGAAGGGAATACCCCCTCCTCTTCACGATGGCTGGTTGTGCTGTTGATCGTTGCGGCCCTGATTGGCGGAGGCGTGGCCGTCTGGTTAATACGAGACCCGGTCAGTTAAATTAATCGAAAGGTATAAAACCCAAAACACCGTTTTTGAGGCAGTTGTACTCCCACTCCGCTGCGCTACGGGGACTTCGTGCCGATTTCCAGCAGTACAATCGCGTAGCATCCCTGTGGGACTGCTGGAATAACGCTTAAATATCGAAAGGTATAAAACCTTTTGTTTACGTAGTCTTATATGGGGTATCGAAGAAGGAATGAATTTTTATGGACATTACACTTGCATTAGGCGGTGGAGGCGCAAAAGGTAATTCTCACATCGGTGTGCTCCGCAGGCTTGAAAAAGAAGGATATCAGATCCGCGCCCTGGCAGGTACCAGCTTTGGCGCGCTGGTTGGTTTAATGTATGCCGCGGGTTTTTCACCCGATGAGATCGAAACGATCTTTTCAGATGTTGACCAGGATCATAATCATTTATATCGTCGTGACGGGGATGACGGCCCGGCTTTAATGGGGCTTTCGGGGGTTCGAAAATGGCTGGGCGAGATCGTGGGCGAAAAAACATTTGACGATCTACGAATTCCTGCTGCAGCAACGGCCGTGGACGCCAGGAGCGGCAGGGAAGTCACCCTCACCGAGGGGCGCATCAAGGATGCCATTCTCGGTTCGATCGCGTTACCGGGTATCTTTCCGCCATATCCTCTAAACGGTTGGGAGTTGATGGATGGCGGTGTGTTGAATCCCGTGCCTGTTTCGGTGGCGCGAACCCTTGCACCCGGATTACCCGTGGTTGCAGTTGTGTTAAATGATCCCCTGGATAAGCCAGTACCCACGTATACTTTCCCCGTTCCGCGCATCTTGCCGCGCTCGATCATCGAGCGTATCACACGCATGAATTTTGCCCAGTCCTTTGATATTTTCATGCGCGCAGTGGATCTCAGCAGCCGCGCCGTGTCCCATTATCGTCTTGAAGTGGATGCGCCCGAGGTCATCATCCGCCCGCATGTTCATCATATCGAACTACTCGACAAGGTGGATGTACACGAACTGGCCCGGCTCGGTGAAGATGCCGTGGGATACGCCCTGCCGGAATTGGCGCGTGCCACGTCCTGGACCGGGCGTATGAGCCGGAAATTATTCGGAGGCAAACAATGAGCCGCGATCTTCGCAAATATATGAAAGATACCAACATGCGCCTGATCGTTGGCGCACTGCTCCTGCTTTTCGTGGTGGGTTCTGGTTTGATCTGGTGGATCTACGGGTTTGGCGCAGCGGTCATGGGTTTGGTCTGCCTGCTTGCCGCATTTGTCCCCATTGGCCTGATCTTTCTTGTGTTGAATTTGTCAGATTGGATATTAAAACGTGCCGGCCGCGACTGATACTGAATTGCTTGTATTCAATAACTGGACCTTGCGCGTGCGCGCATCGCAATCGGCTTCGCCGCGTTTGCTTGTCATGATCCATGGGTGGACGGGCGATGAAAACTCCATGTGGGTATTCACACGCAACCTCTCTTCCGACTATTGGATCATCGCCCCGCGCGCGCCTCATGCCGGGGACCCGAGTGGGTTTTCCTGGCGCCCGGCCAAATCCGAAACGCTGGGCCGGCTCAGCTTCGAAATGCTCGAACCGGCTGCCGAGGGGTTGATCCGGCTGATTGACGAGTATTCAGCCTCGGTTAAGTTGGAAGCGAAGACATTCGACTTGATGGGCTTCAGCCAGGGCGCGGCCATGGTCAATGTGATCGGCATGCTGTATCCACAGCGAGTCCGAAAGATGGCAGTATTGGCCGGCTTTGTACCGTCTGGCATGGATGAGATCGTTGAACGAAAGCCGCTGGCGGGGAAAACCATCTTTGTCGCGCACGGTACGCAAGACCAGATGGTGCCCGTGGATCGCGCCCGTGCATCGATCGAATTGCTCGAAAGGGCCGGTGCGCAAGTGGCCTATTGCGAAGATGAAGTGGGGCATAAGTTGAGTGCCAAGTGCCTGCGTGCGCTCGAAAACCACCTCGCCTCGCCCAATGGGAATTGAAAGGCGAGGGGAAGATTAATCCTCTCTCACTCGGCTGTTGACGTTGATTTTGTTTGCAGGTATCCTTATTGCGAACGTTCGGAAGTGCAAAATTATTTCCTCACTTTACGCAAAACGTCCCGCAGGTTTGATCAAAAAACAGGTTTGAGTTACGGCAACCTGCGGGATGGTGCGTAACATCTCTTATTTACTCGAAGGTGATCCATGAAGAAAATGGTTTCTCGTCGTGATTTCATAAAGGTTGCCGGGGTCGGGCTGGGCGCGCTGGCGTTCAGGCCATTTGATTTCGAAACCCTGTATACGCCCAAGCGATTACCGCAATTTCCCGCCAGCGAGATTATCGGCCGTATGACTGGCACGACGGATATCCGCAGCCGGCCATCGAATGATCCATTGGTGGGTACGCCGGTCAGCACTCTATATGATGACAATCTGATCGAGTGGACCCGTGAAGTGGTTGGCACTGCGATCGGTTTGACCAATCAAAAATATCTCGAAACCCCGCAAGGGTATGTATGGTCTTCGCGCGTGCAGCCTACCAGGAATTTGCCAAATACACCATTGACAGAGATGCCAGCGGGGCAGGCCGGGTTTTGGGCGGAAGTGACCGTGCCGTATATCGACCTGACCCTTGAAGGTGCCCCCGTTTCTCCGTGGATCCAAAGCCTGATCCAATACGCCTTTCCGCCGCGATTGTATTATGGGCAGGTGGCTTGGATCGATCAGGTTCGTCAGAATAATGGTTTCACGGAATATCGCTGGAACGAGAATCCCGGCCATGGATATGGGTTTGGCGATCTCTTCTGGGGAGACGGTGCCGGATTAAAGATCTTAACCGAGGAGGATGTTGCTCCGATCAGCCCAACAATTGACCCCAATGAGAAACGCATTGTTGCAGACCTGACCTATCAAACCCTTTCCTGCCTTGAAGGCAATAATGAGGTTTTCTTCTGTCGAATGTCAAGCGGCGCGGAATTCAACGCGTCCGGTCAGGCAGTGGACGCATGGGCGACGCCGACTGGTGACTTGAATACGCACTGGAAGATCATTTCCCTTAATATGAGCGGCGGAGGTTCGGCCGCGGGCTATTCCACCCCGGGCGTACCCTGGTCCACTGTGATCCATGGAGATGGCATTGCCATCCACGGTGCGTTCTGGCACAACGATTTCGGCGAGCGGCGTTCCCATGGCTGCCTCAATGTGAGACCTGATGAAGCAAAATGGATCTTCCGTTGGAGCACTCCTTATATTTCGCTTGCCCAATGTGAACAGCGCCTCACCTGGCCCGATCACGGAACGACGGTAACTGTAACAAAGAAGGAAGTATAGCGATTTAAAATCCTGCTGCATGCTGGATCGTAAAATTGTTAGTGCGATGGAATAGAAAGATAACGAACGCCATCAATATTTTGAGGTGATCAATGGATATTTCACAGGTAACGGTTGGCCTCGCTTTTCTTGCGGGGCTGGCTTCTTTTCTTTCGCCATGTGTGTTCTCGCTCGTGCCTGCATACGTGGGTTATCTGGGAGGACGGGCCGCGGGTGGAGAAAATGGTTCCAATCGTTGGGTCACTTTCAGCCATGGGCTCGCGTTTGTGCTGGGATTCAGTGTCGTGTTCATTCTGTTGGGGATTGCCCTGGCCTTTGCAGGCGGCTTGCTGTACGACCTGCGGACTGTGCTTACAAAGGTCGGTGGCATTGTGGTTACCCTATTTGGTTTGCATATGATCGGCCTGTTCCACATTCCGTTCCTCGCCTATGATACGCGTGTATCCCAGGCGCCGGATCCCAAGTGGGGATATTTCTCCTCCGCATTGATGGGTGTATTCTTCTCTGCAGGCTGGTCTCCCTGTGTAGGGCCGGTCCTCGGCACTATCCTGACCCTGGCGATTAACGGTGGCTCTGTACCTTTGGGAGCCGCGCTTCTCTCCGCCTATTCGGCAGGACTTGCCATCCCATTTTTGGTCGCAGCTTTGGGTATTGGCTGGGTTACCACTATTTTACTGAAGTACAACAAGACGATGCGATATGTGGAGATCGCGATGGGCGTCATCCTTGTGGTCGTAGGCGTGATGCTGTTCACTGGAGCCTTTTCACTGCTTGCACAACAAACACAATTCTTCTGGGTTGATTTCGGGCTATAATTCAAAAATAAATTCGATCAAACATATGGACGGCAGGAATTCCTGCCGTCTCATTCATATGGACAGGATATATCATGCTCAATGTCACACTTTTTACCCGTAAAAATTCCGTGGAAGGCGATAAGGTAAAAGCGGAACTTCTGAAACTGCAGGAGAAATTCCCGCACCGCCTCGCAGAAGTGGATGTTGAATCAGATGCTGTGCTGCTTGCAAAGTATGGCGCGCAGGTGCCGATAGTGGAAGTTGGGCCATATGTTCTTAAGGCTCCGATCTCGCCGCAATCCCTGCAAATGACCATTGGCGCAGCCTTCGACCGCCGAAACCAGCTCGAACAGGTGGGCGACGAAAAATATCTGGCCCGCGTTGCCAAAGGCACTTCCATCAAAACGGGAGACCGGGTGTCTTTCTGGATCGCCCGAAAATATCTGCTCGTGTTGAATTTATTCATCCTGTTTTATATAGGTCTGCCTTTTCTTGCGCCAACCTTCATGAAACTTGGCGCGGAGCTTCCAGCCCGGGCGATATATAGAATTTATAAACCGCTGTGTCATCAATTTGCATTCCGTTCCTTCTTTTTATTTGGCGAACAGGCCTATTACCCGCTTGCCGAAGCCGGGCTGGATGGCGTGAAGACATTCGAAGAAGTCAGCGGAATTGCCAACCTGGATGACCCCTACAGTTTTACGCGTTTTGAAGCGCGCCAATATATTGGCAATCAGGCCGTCGGCTACAAGGTGGCGCTGTGCGAACGCGACGTCGCCATCTATCTGGCCATTTTATTATTCGGCATTACCTTTGGTCTTACAGGCCGGCGGATTAAGTCCCTGCATTGGGTATTGTGGCTTCTGATTGGCATTGCGCCGATCGGCCTCGACGGCTTTTCACAGCTCTTCAGCCAGTTCAATTGGGAATTTCTTGCATCCATCGTGCCTTATCGGGAGAGCACCCCGTTCCTTCGCGCGCTCACCGGTGCGTTGTTTGGCCTGGCTACCGCCTGGTTTGCCTATCCCAACATCGAAGAATCCATGAACGAAACACGCCAGTATTACATCAAAAAGTTCGCGGTAAACCAGGCTTCCAAATAATGCCTTTTCATGCGCGCGACGGAATTCGATATTACAGCTTCGATATTTTTTCGGACGCGATCACCCAGGCTGTCTTTACACGTCGGGGGGGAGTCAGCCCCGAACCTTGGCATTCGCTCAACGTTGGAGGCTCGGTTGGCGACGACCCAACACGCGTGGCGGAGAATCGCATCCGCTCATTTCAGTTAATGGGACGCGACCCCGCCTCCATTCATGACGTATGGCTGGTACACGGCACGAACGTTGTCCACGCCGAGGCACCGCGCCGGCTCGAAAAACCATCTGCACAGGCGGATATTCTCTTCACCGACAAACCCGGCGTAACCCTCTTCATGCGCTTCGGTGACTGTGTTCCACTTCTTTTTCATGACCCCAAAAAACATGTGGTTGGCATGGCGCATGCAGGCTGGCTGGGGACAGTGCGCGGTGTGGCAGTTGAAGCCGTCAAAGCCATGCAGGAAAAATATGGTTGCAAGCCTGCGGACATCGTCGCCGGGATCGGTCCATCGATCGGCCCTGACCATTATGAAGTGGGTGAGGATGTGGTCACAAAGTTTCAGGAAAAATTTCCTGATCACGTGGGGCACATCCTCGAAACCCGAAATGGAAATGTCTATCTTGACCTGTGGACCGCAAATACTTTGCAATTAAATCGTGCCGGCGTGGAGCAGGTCGAAGTCTCAGGGGTGTGCACCGCCTGCCACTTGGAGGACTGGTTCTCGCACCGCGCAGAGAACGGTAAAACGGGCAGATTTGGCGCGTTGATCGCGTTGCAGGCCTGGACTGGGGAAGAAAAGGGTTCGGGTTAGAATAAGTCCATGGACGAATTGGCCAAAGCCATTCAGGAAAGATATCTGTCTACATTAGTCAGCATCACGTCGGCCGCAAACCGTAGTGGGCGCGATCCCGCATCTGTTAAATTGGTGGTGGTGACAAAATCGCAGCCGCTGGAGGTTGTGCAGGCTGCGATCGAGGCCGGTGTGCAAATTCTGGGCGAAAACTACCCTGAAGAGGGTGTAACGAAAATTCAATTTCTTCGCGATTTTTCTGCGGTAGAATGGCACATGATCGGGCATGTACAAAGCCGTAAAACATCGCTTGTAGCTCAAAACTTTGGTTTTTTGCACTCATTGGATAGCTTGAAACTTGCCACCCGTCTGGACAGATTTTGTGGCGAGGCCGGGCGTATCCTCCCAACCCTGTTGGAGTTCAATGTGGGGGCGGAGCAGAGTAAATCCGGCTGGTTTGCAAGTAACGAGTCCACTTGGCCGGAGTTGCTGGATGATATAAGTGCAATTTTAGCCCTGCCTCATTTGCATGTACGCGGGTTGATGACCATGCCCCCGATCGGT
Organism: uncultured Anaerolineaceae bacterium; assembly: GCA_964549865.1. Lineage (GTDB taxonomy): Bacteria > Chloroflexota > Anaerolineae > Anaerolineales > Villigracilaceae > Villigracilis. The sequence goes on along the minus strand of CAZJYB010000037.1, from coordinate 13,882 downwards.
ACCGCCGCCGAGTTCTCGCGGCCGTTCTTTCAGAAACTGGGTCGTTTGCAGAAATTTCTCGCAACCCGGTTCCCACAGGCGGATTTTTCAGAGCTTTCCATGGGAACAAGCACGGATTACGAAGTGGCTGTTGAAGAAGGCGCCACATTGGTGCGGGTGGGTACGGCTATTGTGGGCGCGCGAAAATATAAGACGGAGGATTGATGGATTTTAATGTTTTGGCTGATTTTATAGATCTTATCGCTACTGTATTTACCTGGATCATTATCGCATCCTCACTGCTCTCGTTTGTTCTTTCCCCATACCATCCCGTGCGTGAGGCTTTGGACCGTATTCTTGCACCTTTTCTCAACCCCATCCGGCGCATGATGCCTGCAACCGGTATGTTCGATTTCAGTCCTATTATATTGATTGTTGTGGTTTGGCTGGTTCAAGTGATCTTGACATCTATTCTTCGTAATTAAGTTGAGGTGAATTATGGCTAGAAAATATGTCCTTCACGATGGCAAGCGCGGTTCCGCCCTGGCTTTGCGGGTTACGCCGCGGGCCGACCACAATAAAATAGTGGGCCTGCTCACAGACGGAACGATCAAGGTGCACATTGCGGCGCCGCCTGTGGATGACGACGCCAACAAGGAATTGCTGGCTTTCCTTGCAGAGGTGCTGGGCGTGCCAAAATCCCGCGTGGAGATCGTGGCAGGCGCCACTGGCCGCGATAAACTTATCTCGGTTTTGGATATGGACGTGGAGACCGTGCACGAACGGATCCTGGCGCACATGGAATAATTTTTCCTTCATCCTTTTTGTTTCCACGTGTAATGTGGTTATTTACAAGCACCGTCCCGAAGGTTTGTTTCGAGTAGTTTAATCTTCTAACAACAACCTTCGGGACGTTTTTCTAATAAAGTCTATTGATCTGCCGAACCGTATAAACGCCGATAAATCACATAGATCTCGTAAATGTTCCTTATATAATTGCGTGTTTCTTCGAAGCGTACAGTTTCAAGATATAGATCGAGGTCATCGCCGGCAAGATCCATCCAGGCCTGCGCGTTGCCCGGGCCGCCATTGTATGCGGCCAGCGTGGCATACACGTTACCGTCCAGGAAATTTCGGTTTCCGGCAAGATAGTGAGAGCCATAGGCTATGCTGACGTACGGGCGGTAGAGATCCTTTTCCACATACTCGAGCGGCCAGCCCAGCTGCGAATTGATCTGGGCCCCTGTGGATGGAACGATCTGCATCAACCCGTGCGCACCGGCGGTTGAACTGACGAATCCCTCGAACAGGCTTTCCTGGCGGATCACGCTGAAGAGAAAAAGCGGGTCGAACCCGTTTTCCTGCGCCCTGGGAATGACAAGTTCGGAGTAATATACTCCGTAGCGCACATAACCGAAATAAGGCGGGGCCATCATGGATTCGGTATGTTCGTCCAAACCAGCGAGCGTTAAGGTCTGGCGTGCCGCAAAGATCGCAGAACGGTATAAACCCAGGTCGATCAGGTAGTTCATCAGCTGGTATGTTGCAACAGGATCGGCACTTACGGCGGTGCGCAGGTCTTCAAATTCGGTACGCGCATCTTCATATAGGCCAAGGTCCCATAGCTCGGTGCCTCGGATGACTCGTGGGTCAACGGTCAGCGAGCCCAGCCCATTCAGATCTGCATTCGGAGAGAGATTAAAAGTGAGTCGCACCCATGAATCTGCATCCGCGCGTAAACGCGCTGTGTCTGAATTCAAATTTACAACAGCTGGAGGCGCAAATGGCGTGCGCCCGCTCAGCAGGTCGCGGGTGCGCTCACTGTAGTATCCGCCGGCATCCCTGGTCTGAGCATCGCGCCATGCGTTGAGAGCCTCTTCTGTTTTGCCAAGTTGTTCGTGTGCTTTCCCCACCCACAGTAGCGCGCGTGCCTGGTCATTGAGAGGCACGGCAAGCGAGAGGCTGCGGTTGAATGAGTCCAGCGCGGCCGCGTAATCTTTTTGCCTGTAATAAATGATACCCATGAGATGCACGGCAGTAGAGGCATCCTCGGTGCCGGGGTATTCATTTGCCACACGCGCCCATGTTCCCAAAGCATCCTCGTAAAGCCCATCGCGCTCATAGATGCGCGCCGCGGTCATCAAATATTCAACAGACAGGTCCGTGTTGGGAACGGCCTGCACAAAATCTAAAAGTGTTTGCGCGGCCAGGGCATTCGAGCCGAGATTTGCCCATTCAATAAACGCCTTCTCGCCCCAGGCGTCGCCCCAGCTGGGATGCGCTGTGTAATTGCTGATAAATGTGGAGTAATCTTCCAGGGCTGAATTGTTATCCCCAAGGTCGCGGTATGAAAGCGCACGATAATACAAGGGTGTGCCGTCGTGGACGGGGTTGATATCCATATAACGCGTGAACGCCGCGATCGCCACATCATATTGACCTGCAAAGTAATCCACCAGGCCGCGATCGAGTTCATTTACTTCCGCGCCGGCGTCCAGCAATTCGATCAGGCTGAGATAGGAATAATAGGAAAGCGGATAATTCTCCACGGCGAGACGAAACTTGCCCTGCGCTTCCTCGGTTCGACCGAGGTCCTTATACACCAAACCGGTCTCGTACGCCGCCTGTGCTTTCACGTAATCATTTGTGGCGCGCGCCGCCACGCCATCGTATAGCGCGACCGCAGACTCAGTATCGCCGAGCTCGGCGTACGTGGAGGCGATCTTCATATCCAGAAAGACCGCATCGCCGAGATGTGGGGCCTGGATGGCAGCTTTGTAGGCGGGCAGGGCATCTGCATAATTGAAAGCACTGAAGAGCGCGTCACCGCGTAGTTCCTGTGTGTAGGCGTCGAGATGGCCCGGGCGCAGGGTCAGGTAGGTTTGCCATGAATCCGCCGCGGCCTGATAACTCACAAGCCGGTATTGCGCCAATCCCTGCAGGAAGTAAGCATGAGCCAAATGCGGCGATTCAGGGTATTCGGAGATCAGCGTTTGTAATGCGGATAATGATTCCTCATAGCGTTCCTCTGCAAACCATACACGCGCCTCGCCCCATTTCGCAGCGCTGCGTATGAGCGGGTCTGGTGAGTCCTGGAAGGCAGTTTGATAATGAGTGAGCGCGGCATCGTAATCACCATTAAAGAAAGCGCGGTCACCCACGCCCACACGCGCAGTGGGGAGGGGCGTGGGTGTGATCGTTGGAGTGAAGGTTGCTTCTGGGGTGAAGGTCTGGTTGGGGGTGAGGGTCCAACCGGGTGGGATAGGAAGGTCTGGGAGCAGGGAGCAGCCAGTTATGGCAATGGCAAGCCCGAGTGTAAGCAAGTTGCGGATGTACTTCATCCTGTTTTTATACTGGTAAAGGGAAGGGCTGTCAACCGGGGGTACTTAAGCAAATCCTAAGTATATTCCTCGACCTTTTCCAAAACCTTGTTGCCGGTGTTAAGGTTTTTGAAGTGCGAATTTCCGGGTAAAATGACATTCATGCGAACTGTTTTTTGGGAAAACAATGAACTCAAGATGATCGACCAGCGCATCTTGCCGGCGCGCTTCGAAGTGATCTCCTATCGCGCTCATGGATCGGTTGCAAACGCGATTAAGGATATGGTGGTACGTGGCGCGCCCGCCATCGGAGCTGCCGCCGCATTCGGTCTTGCACTTGCAGGATATGAATCCGTCTCCTCTTCGACCTCGGGCCTGCTTGCCGATCTAGGGGCAGCCGCGGCCGTTCTAAAATCCGCGCGTCCCACCGCGGTGAACCTCGCCTGGGCCGTGGACCGGTTAATGCGCGTCGCCGGTTCGACCAACGGCTCTGCAGATGACATTCGTGCCGCACTTCTGAACGAAGCACAAAGACTTGCTGACGAAGATGTGGAGATCAATAAGCGCATGGCTGAACACGGTGCGGAGCTGATCGACGATGGCGATACGATCATTCACCATTGCAACACCGGCTCGCTTGCTACTGTGGACTGGGGTACCGCGCTGGGTGTCATTCACACCGCGCATGAACAGGGCAAACGCATTCATGTTTTGGTGGATGAAACGCGCCCGCGTTTGCAAGGCGCGCGTCTCACGGCGTGGGAGTTGGAGCAGTATGGCATCCCTTATGAGATCATCAGCGATAACATGTCCGGCTATTTCCTGAAGGCCGGGGTGGCCCAAAAGGTATTCTTCGGCGCGGACCGCGTTGCCGCGAATGGGGATGTCGCGAACAAGATCGGGACGTACATGCTTTCACTCGCAGCACATGACAATCATGTACCCGTGTATGCCGTTGTGCCAACCTCAACCATAGACTTGTCTCTTGCGCACGGGAATTTGATCCCCATTGAAGAACGTAATTCTGATGAAGTGCTTGGCATTCAATTCTTGGGTGAACCAGTTGCACCGAAAAATGCAAAAGCGCGCAACCCGGCATTTGACGTCACCCCAAATCGCCTGCTCACGGGTATCATTACTGAAAATGGGGTGGTGTATCCGCCGTTCGATGTTAACTTGAAAAAATTTGTCAAATAATAGGAAGATTGATCCCATGATGCTTTTTCAACCACCTTCTCCCACTCGTTATGACCTTCATTTCAACCTGCTCGGGTTCCCCGTGACTGTACATCCATTGTTTTGGGTGGTATCTGCTCTGCTGGGGTCTGCTTCTGGCGGAATTGTCCAACTGCTGATCTGGGTGCTGGCAGTTTTTATTTCCATCATTGTCCATGAGCTGGGTCACGCGCTGGCCATGCGGCGTCATGGAATACACTCGCAGATCATCCTTCATTTTTCAGGCGGGCTGACCGTGCCGGAATCGATTTCGTGGGGTGGCAGGTCGGCGAACCTGGCGCTTTCACCCGGACAGGAAATTTTCATCTCCCTGGCCGGTCCTTTTGCCGGCTTTGGCCTGGCAGCTCTCATCGCGGCTGGCGTTTTCCTTTCAGGTGGGTCCATCATCACACGCTATTTGCTTGGAGTGATCCCGTTGCCGGTGGCGGCGGTGCTGCCGATCGGTGGAAGCATTCTGTCGGCCCTTGTCATGGCTTTCCTCTGGATCAATATCTTTTGGGGATTCATCAACCTCATGCCTGTTTACCCGTTGGATGGTGGGAATGTCACCCGCTACGCACTCCTCAAAGCCGACCCATTGAATGGAGTTCGCAAGTCTCTCTGGATCTCGGTGATCGCTGGCGGTATTGTTGCGATTGCAGGCTTATTCCTGCTGGGCAGTGTGTACATGGCCATCCTGTTTGGGTTTCTGGCTTTTCAAAGTTATCAATCGCTGCAAGTTTATGCGAACAGGTTTTGATCTGCCATAAAAAATTGCAATCAAAATTTCTAGACAATCCGATTATGCCGTGATAAACTCACGCCTGCCAATAATTCAGCGCACTCGTGAGAGTGCGCATTTTTCTGCGAGTTGATAATGGACATACTGCTCACTGGCTCCGTCGCGTACGATTATTTGATGACCTTCCCCGGTCTATTCAAGGAACAGATCCTTCCCGAACGACTGGGTTCCATCAGCCTCTCATTTCTGGTGGACTCCATGTCTAAACAGCGGGGTGGCGTTTCCCCGAATATCGCTTACAGTATGGCCCTGCTCGGCGAGCGGCCGCGCGTGATGGCAACGGTGGGTGAAGACTTTGAAGACTACCGCGCCTGGCTGGAGTCTAAAGGCGTGGACACAGCCCTGATGCAGGTCGTCCCTGGCCTGTTCACAGCCTCCTTTTTTGCAACCACAGACCAGGATTCCGCACAGATCGCTTCGTTCTATCCAGGCGCGATGGGTGTGGCAGCAATTCAATCGCTTAAGACATTGGACAAGAAGCCCGACCTGGTGGTTGTCTCACCGAATGCGCCCGATGCAATGATGAAGTTCGCTGCAGAAAGCCGCGAGTTGAATATTCCCTATCTGTATGATCCGGGCCAGCAGGTTTTGCGGCTGGATGGCGCGGAACTATCGCGCGATATGGAAGGCGCCTACTTTTTATTCTGCAATGATTATGAATTCGGGTTGATTTCCAAGAAAACGGGCTGGAGTTTGGACCAGATCCTCGAGCACGTAAAGGTATTGGTGATTACACGCGGCAAGGACGGCGCGGACCTGTATGCGGGTGACAAAAGCGTTCATATTCCCACGGTTCCCGAGGATGTGATCGTTGATCCCACCGGCGTTGGCGATGCCTTTCGCAGCGGATTCCTGACCGGTTACGCACACGGCCTGGAATGGAAATTGTGCGGCGAGATCGGCGCGCTTGCGGCCGTGTATTGCCTGGAACAGCGCGGTCCACAGACCCATTCCTATTCGCGCCAGGAATTCGTCAAACGATTCCGCGAGCATTTTGACGACGATAAAAAGTTGAACGTATTGGTGAAGTAAAATAATCAATGGTTTATAGTGCGGACTTTGGTCCGTATAACAACATGGTTTGCGGACTCAAGTCCGCGATCCGATTTACAAATAAAGGAGCAATATGACTAATTACGATGTGAAAGACCTGAATCAGGCCGAAGGCGGCCGCCGCCGCATGGATTGGGCCGAACGTGAAATGCCCGTCCTGCGCTCGATCCGCGAGCGCTTCAAGAAGGAAAAGCCGCTTAAAGGCTTGCGCGTTTCCGCTTGTTTACATGTGACCACCGAAACCGCGAACTTGATGGTTGCGCTTCAGGATGGCGGGGCGGATATCGTCATCACGGCATCCAACCCACTTTCCACGCAGGATGATGTTGCCGCCGCGCTGGTGAATCAATTCGAGATCCCCACGTATGCAATCAAGGGCGAAGACAATGTGACGTATTACAAGCACATCCGCGCAGCGTTGGAACACAAACCGCACATGACCATGGACGACGGTGCGGACCTGGTGTCTTCATTATTCTTTATTGAAATGGGGCGCTTTGAAAAACTGGAACCATCGCTTGCGGGCTGGGCCAAAGGACTCTCTGATAAAGAACGCAAGGAGTTGTTGGCCGGGGTGATCGGCGGTACCGAAGAAACGACGACAGGCGTGATTCGTCTCAAGGCGATGGAAGCTGATAATATCCTGAAGTTCCCGATCATTGCAGTGAACGATGCACTCACCAAGCACCTGTTCGATAATCGTTACGGTACGGGCCAATCCACCATTGACGGGATCATCCGCGCCACTAACGTTCTGTTGGCCGGCAAGGTCTTTGTTGTGGCTGGGTATGGTTGGTGCGGACGCGGTCTTGCTTCCCGTGCTCGTGGCATGGGCGCCCGTGTGGTTGTCACCGAGATCGACCCGATGAAGGCGCTCGAAGCCGTGATGGATGGTTATGAAGTCATGACCATGCTGGAAGCTTCCAAGATCGGTGATATTTACTGCACCGTTACAGGTGACATCAATGTGTTGGATGGGAAGCACTTTGAAGCTATGAAAGACGGCGCCATCGTTGCCAACTCCGGCCACTTCAATGTGGAGATCAACATCCCGGCGCTTGCAAAAATGTGCAAGGACAAGCCCATTCTCGTCCGCCCGTTCGTTGAGCAGTATCTAACGAAGGATGGCCGCAAGATCAACATCCTGGGCGAGGGACGCTTGATCAACCTGGCTGCCGCCGAAGGGCATCCTGCTTCCGTGATGGACATGTCTTTTGCCAACCAGGCATTATCTGCTGAATACATGGCGAAGAACGCCGATAAGCTCGAGAAGAAGGTTTACTCTGTGCCCGATGATATCGACAAAGAGATCGCCCGCCTCAAGCTTGAAGCGATGGGCATCAAGATCGACCTGCTCACCGACGAGCAATTAAAGTATTTGAGTTCCTGGGAAGAGGGAACCTAAGTCGATTTGGGATTGGTGATTTTCGAATCGTCCCTGTAAGGTAAGGTATTGAGCCTCGCGAAGAAATTCGCGAGGCTTTTGTTCCTGTTAAGTGAGCGGAATACTACAAGAAGCTGAACAAGACTCGTTAGCTCCTGAGCCGGCAACGTCCGCTTGAGCGACTGCTCAGGCAGCCTAATTTCATTTTTGTTCAATGGCTGAGCTAAACAAGACCATGGATTTTTGCAAATGGGTCATTTCCGGCATCTTTCTCGCGGCTGTATTCCGCACGTATGGCCACATCATCTGCGACACTTTCACCGCACAATCTACCAATAAGCGCCAGGCTCATATCCATGCCCGCCGAAACACCGGAAGAAGTAAAATAATTGCCGTCTTCGACCCAGCGGGCTTCCCGCACCCAGTCTACTTGCGGGCCGTGAGTCATCACCCATTTAAAATCAAGTTTATTCGTTGTTGCGCGTTTATTGTCTAACAAGCCGGCCCTGGCCAATAGAACTGCTCCATTGCAAACCGAAGCAACGTACTGACAATTCTGGCTTTTATCCTTAAGCCATGCAAGCAGATCATCGTTGTGAACTTCTGTTTTTGTTCCGAAACCGCCGGGAATGAGGAGGATATCCGCTTCTGCGGCATTCGAAAAACTGAAATCCATAACGCTAACCGGTCCCTGACTGCTTTTAACCGGCGTTCCCTGTTGCGAAACGAGCTTGATATCAAATCGTTCGCCTAAAGTACCGAACATTTCCAGAGGGCCAAAAACATCAAGAAGTTCAAAGCCCTCAAAAAGAACCGTCATGACTCTAAATTTATTTTGCATGCTGTATCTTCCTTTCGCCAATGCTCAGCAATATCATTGTTGTAGTGAATCTAATTTAACGACATGTGAATAAATCATACCTTTGTCATTACTGGCATAGTATAAACCCGATTTGGCAGTGTCCATCCCGCCGCGGCACACCACCGCGTATGCGCTTGGTTTGGCTTGTTGATATGTGACTTCAAACCCCAGGGCGCGATAGGACTCCCGCACCTCGTTGATCGAATGGCATGGTAGCAACGGGATCGTGACTTCAGTTGTCATGGAAGCGTTCTTCAATCTATGATGAACAGTTTGGCGCCAACCTTTGTGGAAGAGCGGTGAGGCTCATCGTCATCTGCCACCTGGTAACTCATGCCTGGCTTGAGTATGAACTTGCGGCCGTTCCCGAGTTCGGTATTGAGCTCGCCCTCCATGCAAAGCAGGATATGGCCCTTTAAACACCAATGGTCAGCAAGATAGCCGGGCGCATACTCAACCATGCGAACTCGGATGTTCCCAAAGTGCTGGGTGCGCCAATAAGCGATCCCACGCTCGCCTTTGTGTTCGGTTCGTTCGATCTTGGGCCAATCGGTGATACCGAATGGAATGTCGGACATGTGCATAGAGGACTCCTTTGATTGTAAAGACTTATGGGGGTGTGTGGATCAAACCTGGAAATCCCAACGCGTAGCGTCTTTCGGAAATTGCGTCCAGGCAAAAGCCACGCGGGGACGGAATATATAAAGACCTGGGCCGCCGGCGATAAAATTCTCTGGTTTGAACCCATATCCATACTTGGCTGCATGGGCATCAGCCAGGCGGGCTGCCAGCGCGTGATCCAATGGAGGCTGTTCGTGTGCCTGGCCGTGTAGGATGACAACATCCATGCCGCTTTCCAAATGAATGGACACTTCAGGGTTGGTGATCAGGTTGCGGTTGCGGCGAGTCCGCGGACTTCCGCTGAAATATAGAGCCTCGTCCATCCATAATCCGTCCACGGGAGTGGCATGCGGGTGGCCATCCGCGCTGACCGTGCAGATCCAATAGTATTTTGAATCCGAAAGGCGCACGGTTATATGTGTCCACGGTAGTAACCCAGCCTTGCTCTTCGGGATACCGTAATCCGGTATGGATGGACGGCTTGCGGTCGGTCCTGTTCCGTGCTCGACTTGCTTTTTGTTAGCTGGCATATTTCAACTCCTGAGAAAGCGAGTACCCCCAAGTTTGTGATTATGGATTGTCGTTGAAAAAATTATAGCATGAGTCCATTTCCATTTTCGGGAATTTTATGGATGCATCTCTGAACTCTTTTCACACAACGCCTTTCATATCTTCAATGGACAGGGTCTCCGCGCGGCGTTTTGGGACACTGCTTGGGAATATCCAAAGGTCATTGCAGCCCTGGGATGAAATCCAATATGAGTTCTTTTACCACCTGAGTATGATTTGGAGCAAGAATATCCATCACTCGCATTTCTCCGAATAATCAATCTGTGCAGTCATAGATGATCACCCGATATGGTGCTACACCAAATACCTGTACAAGCTTCAACCCCGGGATTGGCTGGTTTGTCTCGAGCCAGGTTTCAACCGGAAAGTGTGCCGAGTGGATGATCCACTCTTCCAGCACAATATAGCTCACATCATGATTGCGGGCATAAATCAAAACCTCTTCTGGAGTGGCCCACGGTAACGAGAGTGCCCGGTCAAATGGCCAACCATCGTAAAAGTACAAAGGCGTCTGGGGGTTATGACTGATTATTTTTTCTGTTTGAGGGACGTGGTCGTGCAGCCATAGCCCCGCTTCTTTCTGGGCCACAGGTTCCCAAATAAAAGAGTCGAGTAGCGTATACGTTTTAAGATAGCTGGACGATGCAACCAACAATAATCCGATGCTGCCGGCCAAAAATACTGCCCGAGTTATGCCAGGCTTCCAGCCGGGTGGACCGAGATATACGGAAATCCATTGTGCGGCTTGCAGCACGCCAACACACCCGATGGCAACAAAACTTAATATGAACGGGATGAGCGGTATCAACAAACGGTGATGGACCAGAACCGAGAATAAGCCAAAACTGTAAACCGTAACAAAACCAAATACCGCAAGCGTCACTCCACGCCTCTCTCTCGCCAAACCCTTCGCTATGCCCAATGCTGCCAATACCCAGATTGAGAGTGTCGGAATCCCGGATATATACGGCATGGGCGGCAGTTCAAGATTTGTCTGGTCGCGCCAAAAATACTCTATATTTTGCCAAACGCTTTGAATTGCCTTATGTGAATGCAACAACCAATATTCGCCGAGGCTCGATTCGCGCGCCATCTCATTAAGTTGCCGATTCCCTTGATCGGTCAGGCTGTGCGCAACCTGCTCGGCCCGGCTTGGGTTATTGAAGGCTTCGCTTAGCGCCAGATTGATGCTACTCTTCCAAAAAAAATTGAAATGACCGTAAATATGATACGTACCCATGGTCTGAGGTGCCATCACGAATAACAACACAGCGAATGCGATTGTACTCTCGCGGACCGCCTGCCAGTTCCGATGACGTACCAGGCGCACCACGCCTGCTCCCAGCAAGCCCACTACCAGCAGCAAACCTTCTGAGCGGGTCAAAACCGCAAGGGCGGTGAGACACCCTGCCAAAGCAAAACGCCAGAGACCGCCCAACCGCCCTGCGCGCAGAATTAACGTCAATGCCAGCACCACGAGAAACGTGAACAACATTTCGGTAAGGGGCAGCACCGAGAAGACAATCAGCCACGGCTGGAAAACAGCCAGGAGGGTGGCCAGAGTGGCTGAGAGCGGATCCGCCATCTCGTTCACCAGCATCCATATTGCAGGGACCAAGGCTGCTCCGCACATGGCGGAAACGAGCCGGGCTGCCAATTCGGTGTCATCGATAAAGATAGTGACGAACGCAATCGTCACGGGATATAACTGTGACCAGTAATCATTTAATGCACCGGACCAGTCGCCACTCAATAATTGTTCCGCGAGTGCCACGTAGAATGGGCCATCGTTTTCGATAAGAAGGCGTGTTGGAATAAGTACCAGGCGGGAGGCTAAAGCTGCCAATGTTAATGCTGCCATCCAGGCGATGGTAGCTTGATGCGACATGATCGAGGCTTGATTCGATTCTTTTATGGATGGGTTTTGAGGATTCACTTTGTGCCTTTAAGTAGCCGCGCATCCCCTTCGGGGACCTTCGGCAGTTTGCGATGTCATCCCTCGCGAAGCATCCTGCCGCGTGCGCACCCGAAGAGTGTAAGAGCGTAGCGCAGCGGAGGGACTGCAAAGAGCTGCTTGTTCGCCCAGTAAAGTGCTGTGGCGCTTGCCCAGTACGCTTTGTTAGGCGGCCTGCTTAAGCAACCACAACCACCCCTTTTCTGCACTGACAATGTCATCCTCATCCACCAGGGAGGCAACTTCAATCCAAGATTCGATGGGTTGCACGTCTTCGAGTGGTAAATGGCCTTTGTTCCGATTATCTTTAGGGTCCTGTCGGTCTTCAAAGAATTCTCTCAACATCTTGCCGTCCTGGATGACAATAAGCTCACCATACTCAATGGCATCGTTATATCCTGCCAACAGAAAATCGTCCTCTCTGGCAAACCGCAGCCAATCTTCAGATGGGAGTGCACTGAAACAGCCCGTAAAATCCTCGAAGACTGTCCATTCTTTGTTCTCATATACAAACAAAGCGCAGCCGCGCCACTGCCTTGATCGTCACAGGCAAGTTTTACAACGTGTGAAAGATCAACTTCTACGGGCGCAGTAAGCTGTGGTCGCTGAGACCAAGTCAATAAGCGTTGCATCGCTATGTCTTTAGTGATTCGAATTCTGAAAAAACTCGGATTCATTTTTGTTATGAAGACTCCAGCTTTTCTAATCGAGTGAAGCGACTCTGGGCCGCCTAACGGTTTGGCTTAGTGGTAGCGGCGGGACTGGCAAGACTCGCTTGAATGATCGCGCCATCTCTGGCAAGTCACGCCTGCCCACGAGTGGCATGGCCGCTGTCCGTTGCAGCCGGTGTTGGGCTGCCGAACCTTTCACTGTAGGAATATCGCCTGTGCATACGAAGCTCTAGGCTAACCTTAACATCGCGCCGCCTACAGCTTCGTCGACATCCAGACTGTCTACTTTTCGATATTAAGATCAATGGGTGAGTTCTCGGGCCAATACAACGTATAGGTATCTACCAGGGGCACCATAAAACCCATGACAAATTCATCATCGATCCATCCACACATCCCTGTTGAAAATGTCCGGGAGCCGTCATTCCCTAAAATGTAAATTTCGTCATTGCTATCATGGATTATATTACCAAAAGTCTCAAGAGAAAACTCGCCGAAGACTAACTTCACCAACCCCGGTTTGGCCAAGGTCACCAGCAGAAACTTTTCCCCAGCTAGAGGCTTAACTTTCTGGACTTCGTCAACCAAGCGAGCTGAAACAATAACAAAATCCCCCATCGTTGTCTTCAGGAGCGGCTGCGAAGTATTTGCGCTCGATCGGGGTGTATTCGAAACTGCCACTACTGTCGCCGTAGGTGTCAAGGAGACGGCTGGCAATGGCTTACATGAAGATAAGCAGAGCACAATTGTCACAAAAACAGCCGTCCATACAGTTTTGATATTGGGCATCCTCAATTAGAAATATCCTTTCAGGGGAAGAATTTCTAATTGATACCACACTTGGCCAGTTGTTTTCCGACGATAACCATACCGAAACCCTACGATTGATCAATCAGTTCAATTCTTGGGCCACCCAAGGTTTACGATATCATCCCTCGCGAAGCATCCTGTAAGGGCGAAGCGCAGCGAGTGGTACATCGTCCCTCGCGCACGCCGCAAAGCGGCAGTCTCGTAGAGGCGAATGGGGAGGCATCCTTTTAGGGTACCCGTTGCTGAGCAGGCACTTCGACAAGCTCAGCACAAGCGTCGACAATGCCCATTCTACAGAAAAATGCTTGAGCGCAGAATCAAGCATTTTTAGCGGGGCGAATCCCACTTGCCGAAGCGTAGCAAAGGTGTGTATTATCCTGCCGTCTCGCGCCGCCGTGGTGCTGCGCTAATGCCGCGAGCAGCGATCCTGCGGACGGACGGTGGCGATCGTCCAGGAAAGTGCTGGCGTTTGCCCAGTACGCTTTGTTAGGCGCCGCAGATGATGCGTTCATTTCGTCTCCAAGAGGTAGCTGACCAACCGCCGGATCTTCCCGTTCCTCATGTCGAATACATCGCAAAAGACCAAGTCGAGAAACGTGCCATCCTGTTTGGGAGCTCGCACGGAACCCTCCGCCACCACC
>CAZJYB010000036.1:16541-27292 GCA_964549865.1 uncultured Anaerolineaceae bacterium | reverse complement strand
CGAACCATCAAGGGCAGTTAAGTTTTGTGCAGGAACTCAAAACCGAGGATATCCGCTCCACGCAGTTGCTTCAACCCGGCGTAACGTTCGAGTCAGCGGGCATGGCGCGCGCGCCCGGCCTACAGAACTTCCTGGCTTCACAGCCGCTAGGACCGAACGCTGCAGTTCAGGGGCTGAGCTATACATTCGACACTGACCTCGGGACTGGTGGCCAGGTAAACGTGAGGGGCAATGCAACCATCACTCCAATCCTTGACGTCGATCTTTGGATCTCGTGCAACAGGAAGGTCCTGGGGGTCTGTGCGGAAATCCCCGACCTCAACTTCAAGACCCGCGTCGGCATGGATGAGAACGCTTCGCTCACAATCAATGGGAATGTTGCCAACACCTTCAACCGCGAGGTGGAGATCGCCAGGCATACGTTCAACCCGATCACACTCTCGATCGGACCCATCCCGGTAGTGTTCGTTCCGATCCTCGAGGTGTATCTCCATGGCGATGGAACGCTGACCGCGGTCATGAACTATGCAGTCCAGCAGCAGCTCACGCTGGTGGCCGGTTTCCGCTACAACTCGGATAGCGGGTTTGAAGACCTGAGCGAGCGTACTTCCAATTTTACACAGACTAATCCCACATTTAGTGGCAGCGTGGACGTGCGCGGCGCGCTCGGCGTGAAGTTCGAGCTGCTCCTGTACGGCGTCCTGGGTCCATTTGGAAGCCTGGAGGCCGGCACGCACTTTAACGCGAACCTGAACGGTCTCCCGCCAAACAGCAGCCTGCTGTGGAAAATGGAGGGCTGCCTGTGGCTCAACGTGGGCATCGACTCTGTGGACGTTCTCGATATTCATTACCAGAAGGAACTATACAAAGGCTGTGCGGGCTTTGGCACCGGCGAGAATCATCCGCCTATCGTTTACATTACCAGTCCCAACGCATCCAGCCAGATCTACCAGGGCGTGCCGTTCAATCTGCGCGGTGCCGCGAACGACCCGGATAGTGGCGCGGCGAGTTGCCGTTGGGTGAGCAACAATGAGGGCGACCCCTTCCCGCTGACCGGCTGCGAGCAGACTGTCACCCTCCAGTCACAAGGAACGCGCACTCTGACGCTGACTGGGACAGACCCTGCGGGAAAGACCGCAGCCGCTTCCGTCACTGTGAATGTGCTGCCTCCGCCTGCTGTGCTGGTGACCATTTCTAATCCGCCAGAGGGGGTTGCGATTGGTCCCAACGAGGTCATCACCCTGCAGGGTTCGGCCGCTGGAGGCGCGGCGCCCTACAACTACACGTGGAAGGTCGCCTATCCGACGGATGCCTCAGGTAATGGTGGCACGGTTTACAACATTGCGTCTGGAGACAGTCTCAGTTGGAAGCCTTCGGACACGCTCCCTGTCTCCGGCTGTGAGGTGAGCAGCTTTGCCCGTCTTATTCTCGAAGCGACGGACTCAAACGGCTTCGCTGGCACTCGCACGATCTCTGTGCGCATCGAGCTCATTTGCTAGGATTTGTACACTAATTTCGTTATTTGCCGGCGCAAGGTCTTCAAGTAGTACGGCTCGCTAGCATAGGGTCTCTGACCTGCCATGACTGTCTTGACTTATCTCGAGACAGTCATGGCAGGTAACACTTCATCGACAATCTGCGTCCATATTCCAAAGGAGATACACATGAGCGATTGGAATAAAAAGATCATCGAGGAGTTTCGGGCGAACGGCGGCAAGGTCGGGGGTAATTTTGCCGGCAGGTCGTTGCTTATTTTGCATACAAAGGGTGCGAAGACTCAACAGGAACGCGTCAACCCCTTGGCTTATACGACAGACAATGACCGACTCGTGGTGATCGCCTCCAAAGGGGGAGCCCCAACCAACCCGGACTGGTACTACAACATCGTTGCCCATCCGGATGTCACTGTTGAAGTCGGTACCGAACAGTTTCAGGTCCACGCAACAGTCACCGATGAGCCGGAGCGCAAGCGCCTGTACGACAAGATGGTCACGGTCATGCCGGGCTTTGCCGAGTATGAGCAGAAGACCACGCGCCGCATTCCCGTGATCGTCCTGACGCGCGCAAAGTGAAGTCTTCGCGATATACAGGATCACGTCGATGATTCAATGACAACCAGGGCGCTGCTGACTTGGGGCGCTCTGGTTGTGCATTATTCGTGCTTGTATTCCTGATCGAGGGTCACACATTTGCCAGGAACTCCTTTACCAGACTTCGGAAAGAGGGGTTAAAATTAGCAGGATGGGTGCGTGCCATTTTTGAAGAAGGGCGTGGCCATGCTAAAAGACCAATTGAACTGCATATAAGGAGCGCTATGTTAAATAAACTGGTGGTCGATATTGCGCGCTATACCGAAGGCGTGGACCCAATACCGTTGCACGAAGCGTCCGTACAGCTGATGATCCTGAAGGTGGACGAATTATTCGAACGCAACGGCCGCATCTTTACGAACGCCGGTATGCCGATCGCGGCGTACCACTGGATCGACCCCACACGAGATGCCGCACAGCAGGTGGCCGAATCTTTGGCTGTCATCCGCAACAGCAACCTGCCGGTGCGGGCGATCTTCCCGGACTTCGAGCAATACTGGTCGAATTGGAGCGAATGGTATCGCGCCATTCAGAAAAAGCTGGCCTGGAACCTGGTGGGCCGTTTCGGAAGCGACAAATTATCTAGCCACGCGAAAGAGGTTTTCGATGGATTCGCGGCATCGGGCGCGCCTACGATTGGCTACACGCGGGCGTCTTTTGTGAAGGAATATGCTCCGCAGGCAGCCCAATGGATGCCAAATTACAAATGGTGGCTGGCGCATTACCGGCAATTCGGTTCCCAGACTCTGACCTGGGAAGCGCTGAAAAACGTGATCCTGCCCACCGTGAATTTCTTCCCGGATCTGCCGGCGGGGCTCACCCGGAACCACGTGGTCGGTCATCAATTCACGGGCGATGAACTGTCGCTCCCGGGTCTGTATGGGGACATTCAGCGTACCAAATATTCCAAGGCAGACGTCAACCTGTTCGACGGCCAGTTCCTGGCGCAGATCGGGGCGGTGCCGAACCCCAAGCCGCTGCCGGCGTTGCAGTATGAGGCGGTGGTGACGGCCTCACCGAGCTTGAACGTCCGCAGCGGGCCGGGCACAATTTATCCGTCATTATACAAATTGAACAAGGGCGCTTCGGTGGAGATCGCAAGGATGAACGACGATTGGGCGAAGCTGAGGTCGTACGGAGAGGAATGGTGCAGCTCGCGATACCTGCATATCGTAACTGCTGTCGATCACGAAGAAGAGCAGGAGGTGGTGATCCCTGACCCGGTCGAGGTGAATTTCAACGGGATCACCTACCGCACCATGCGCAGGTTCAACGCGGACTGCCATGTGCTGATCTGCGATATGGCCAGTCAACGATTTCATGTCACACCATTCACTGGGATGAGGACTGTCAGCCAGGCAGCAAAACAGCTTGGTGCAAAGATCGTGGTCAATGCAGATGGGTGGGGGATCAACGGCCGCTTCCCCAACTCGATCGCGGCCTCAGATGGCAGGTTCTACCAAAATTTCCAGCTGCACTTCCGGCCATGGATCAACATTGGGCGTGACAATAGCGTCACATTTGCCTGGCGTCTGCCCAGGAATTTATACAATGCGATATCGGGCGACCGGTATCTGCTGCAGTTTGGGAGATACAACCAGGCGATCTCGAACGTGACGAAGGACCCGCGCACGGTGATCGGTTATACGCGCGACCGCAGACTGGTCATCATGGTCGCCGATGGGAGGACGTCACAGAGCGCAGGCCTGTCGTTCCGCGAAGCGGCAGATATCCTTCTGGAATTCGGTGTCGTGACGGCGATCAACCTGGATGGCGGCGGGTCCTCAGCCATGTGGATCCACGACAGGATCGTGAACGTGCCGATCGATGAGAACGTTCCGGGCAAGGAACGCGCGGTTGCCAATCACTTGTGCATTTTTATCAACTGACAGGGTTAACACGGGTTTATACTCGCACTTAATATAAATTCACAATCACACCGTAAGGAATATTCATGGCATCCAAAAAACAGATTGTTGACAGCCCGATCGGCTGGGTGGGGAAACACATAAAAGAATATATAGAGAGTGATGGAGAGAAAGGTCATAAGTGGCGCGGGCAGACTACGCTGCTGCTCACCACGCGCGGACGCAAGTCCGGCAAGATGCGCCGCACGGCGCTGATCTATGGCCGCGATGGAGAGAATTACCTGCTGGTCGCATCCAATGGGGGCGCGGCGGAGCATCCATTGTGGTATCTCAACCTGGTCGCAGATCCCAAAGTCGAACTGCAGGTGGGTGCTGAGAAGTTCCCCGCTCACGCACGTACCGCGAACGCGAAGGAAAAGCCGCGCCTTTGGAAGATCATGAGCAGGCTTTTTCCGCTATATGATAAATATCAGGCAAAAGCGGGGCGAGAGATTCCGCTGGTCATCCTGGAGAGGGAATTCTGAACCATGAAACATATCTTGGCAGCATTTGCCTTATTAAGTCTGTATTTACATTAGTAGATCAGAAGGAGTATGAGCATGCCGAATCGTAATTCAACCTGGATGCTTCTGTTGATCCTGATACTGGCCGCTCTGGTCTTGTTTTTACTGCCGGGTAATATGGCTGCGAGTGTAGAACCTGACCGGCCCGTAAACGACAGGATCGCTTTTACCTCTACCTGTCACGAAAATTATAAGATCTATTCCATGCTGCCGGATGGAACCGATCTCGAGAGGCTGACGACAGACCCCGACGATGATTACAATCCCTCCTGGTCGCCAGATGGAGAAAAGATCGCATTCACATCGCATCGTGATGGCGATTATGAGATCTATGTAATGAATGCGGACGGATCAGACCCAAGGCGCCTGACTTTTTCGCCCGGGATGGATGATTTCCCGGCCTGGTCTCCCGATGGTAGCCAGATCGTCTTTACATCTGCACGTACGGGTAACAATGAAATATTGATCATGAATGCCGATGGCACATATCAAACTCGTTTAACCACTGCCATGAAAACTGGTGAACTTTATTATTCATCCGATCATACTCCGGCCTGGTCTCCCGATGGCCGCTATATCGTCTTTGTTTCCACGCGGGATGGGGATGGCCCACATGCAGATGCCTCTTTCAGACATTTATATGTGATGCGCGCTGACGGCACTGAACAAATCCGCCTGACCTCGCGTAAAACGGATGATGCCTGGCCGTCGTGGTCTCCCGATGGCCTGCGGATTGCCTACGTGTCGGGTGGACAGCTCTGCCAGTTGAATTTCAAAGGATCCTGGCAGGCATGCCTGAGAACAGAAGTTCAGGTCGATGGGCGGCTCGCCTGGTCGCCGGATGGTCAACAGATCATCTTTGGTTCTTATGTAGATAACGCTCACGGCAATCTTTATGTGATCAATGCAGACGGCTCAGGCTTGAGGCAATTGACCGACTCGCCCGGCCAAAATGGCGGGCCCTCATGGTCGCGCTGAATTGCCCCCTCGTATACCTGACCTGAAGTAAAATGCCTCGGCTTGCGATTTGATGCGTTGAAATAAAGTGACGGTCACCTTCACAGGTGACCGTCACTTTATTTATTACTTCTTCGCCGGTGTGCTCATCTCGTGCTTCACGGCGTTGTATAAATTCTCTGCCTTCAATTCGCTGAGTGCGTAACACGGCGCTTCAAGATGATCCGCCAGTTGTTGTGCGAGGCCCTGGTCGAAGGCGGCATGTTCCATGTTGATGACCACGGCGCGGGTCTTTTCGTTCGCGATCAACTCGGCGAATTTAAAGCCCTCTTCCTGGGGCGGAAGCGTGCCAAGAGATACATTCCCCGCTCCATCTGTCATCACGATCAGAAGCGGTTCCACATCCGGGTGAATATGTTTTTCGTGGGTGAGCACATCGTGTGCCATGAACAACCCTGCTGAAAGCGGGGTCTTGCCGCCGACGGGGATATCCATGAGCGCGCGTTGCGCGAGTTGGATCGAGTTCGTGGGGCGCAATACCAGCGTGGCGCGGTCCTTTTGGAAGACGATCAACCCAACACGGTCGCGGCGTTGATAGGCATCTGTCAATAATGAAAGTATCGCGCCTTTCGTGGCATTCATGCGCTCTGCCACCGCCATCGACCATGAAGCATCCACGAGGAAAAGCACCAGGTTCGCCACGCGCTTCACGCGGATCTTGCGCTGCAGGTCGCTTTTCTCGATGGCGAATGCCAGTTTCTTGCGCTTCTCTGCGCGATTTTTTTGATGGGGCGCGGCGGCGCGAAAGGTCGCGTCGAAGGCGATGTCGTTCAGCTTGTCGCCGGCAGGGCGCGCCTTGATATAGCGCCCGTGTTTGCGCTCGGTCTTGGTAAGCGAACGACGGCCGGCTTGCTTGCGGGTTAATTTATCGAGCGGGGTGTTTAACTTGCGCGGTTGGAAGGTCTCGCCGGCTTTTACCTTTTGCCCGCCATCCCACCAATTGGCGTTCGTGTTGGCGAACACGTCCTGCGGCATGGGTTCGGGCTGGCCCTGTTGCGGACCCTCCTGCGTCTCATCTTCGAGTTTTAAGTTTTTTTTTCCTCGGGTTGGCCTTCCTGCTTGCTATCGGACTCATCGTCCGATTCGCTCGGGACCGATTGGCCGGCCAGCTGCTCGATGCGCTCTTGTAGTTGCTCGCTGGTCATTTCGGCCTGCTGGAAAGGCGTGCGCTTGATACGGTGAGGCAGCGCCAGCTCTGCGGCGAGCGCGATATCGTGATCGGTGATCTTGGTACGGCCTTCGAAGGCCGCCTGTGCACGCGCGGCTTTGAGGATCACCAGGTCTGCGCGGTGGCCGTCCACATTAAGAGAGGCGGTCAGCGCGGCGATGGAGAGCAGGTCGCGGCTGGTGTGGGTGACCTGGTCCACCAGTTCACGCCCGCGCGCGATCTGCTGTGAAAGTTCATCTTCTTTTGGAAGCCATAATTTACGAAAGGCTTCGGCGTCTCTCTCATATGAAAGGTTGCGTTCCATGATGGTGACGCGATCGCGCGCCTCGCGGATGCCCACGATATCCACGGACAGGGCGAAGCGATCCAGCAGCTGGGGGCGGAGATCTCCCTCTTCAGGATTCATCGTCCCAACGAGGATGAAGCGGGCCGGATGGGCAAAGGAAATACCTTCGCGTTCGACCGTGTTCACGCCCATCGCGGCTGAATCCAACAGGATATCCACTACGTGATCGTCGAGCAGGTTCACTTCGTCAATATACAGGAGGCCGCGGTTGGCGCCGGCCAGCACGCCGGGCTCAAAATGGCGTTCACCTTTTTGAATGGCTTTTTCGATGTCGAGGGTACCCACCACGCGGTCCTCGGTGGCTGAAACTGGCAGGTTCACGAACGGCGTCACGCGTTCAACAGTGGGAAGTTTCTTTGCTGTGGCAAAACGTTCCTTGCATTCTGTACACCAGGTGGCGGGCTTATCGGGGTCGCATCCGAAGCGGCAGTCCTGCACCACTTTTACGTGAGGCAACAAGGCGGCCAGGGAACGCGCCGCGGTGGATTTCGCGGTACCGCGTTCGCCGCGGATCAACACGCCGCCGATACGGGTATCAACGGCATTGAGAATGAGCGCACGTTTCATGCGCTCCTGTCCAACGATGGATGTGAAGGGGAAGATTGCAGGCATTATATACTCCAGCCCGTGATTATAACGCGTGATTTGCCGTTAAAGTAGGAAACGTGACCATCAGGGTTGTCAACTTCTGCTTTAACTTGTATAATCCACCTTACATTTCTTTTAATTGGAGTCAACGCGTGATGGATCAAAATGAAGCCGAGGGGGCTGCGAATGCGCAGGGAGATCAGCCCAACAACAACCAAACAATGGAGTCACTGCTCGAGTCTGAATCCCTGAGCGTCGAATTGCCTCAAACAGGCGAGATTCGCAAAGGTATGATCGCGAGTATCGGCCAGAGCCAGATACTCGTGAGCATCGGTGCCAAATCTGAAGGCGTGATCAATGCGCGTGAGTTGGAACAACTCAGTGCTGAGGAGCGTGAGGCGCTCAAGGTGGGACAGGAAGTCAATGTATATGTCATTAATCCTGAAGATCAGAACGGCAATGTAGTCCTCTCCTTCAAGCGCGCCCAGGAGCAGATGTCCTGGGAAAATGTCGAGAAGATGATCACCGATGAAACTGTGATCGACAGCAAGATCATCGGGTTTAATAAGGGCGGCCTGATCGTGGGAATCGGCAGTTTGCGGGGCTTTGTCCCGTCCTCCCAGTTCAGCTCCACACGCCGCTCACAATCCACCGGGGATACCCCCGAGCAGCGCTGGCAGAAGATGGTTGGTCAGGCGATCTCCGTCCGCATCATCGAAGTGGATCGCGAACGCCGCCGGCTGATCCTTTCAGAGCGCGCCGCCAACACCGAGTCGCGCGCCTCGATGAAGGACCGTGTGATCAGCGAGCTTGAAGAAGGCAAGGTATATACCGGCCGTGTCACCAGCCTTGCGGATTTTGGTGCTTTCGTCAATATAAACGGGGCAGATGGCCTGGTCCATCTCTCCGAGCTTTCCTGGGACCGCATTCAGCATCCCAGAGAACTCCTGGAAGTGGGGCAGGAAGTGCAGGTCAAGGTCATCAATATCGACCGCGAAAAGAAGCGCATTGGTCTTTCGATGCGTGCCCTGCAGGACGACCCATGGAAGAACCGCGTTGAGAAGTTCAGTGTGGGCCAGCTTGTCGAAGGTGTCATTACCCGCCTCACCAAGTTCGGTGCGTTCGCCCGTCTCGAAGGCGATATCGAGGGCCTCATCCACATCTCTGAGTTAAGTGAGAATCGCGTCGAGCATCCCAAGGAAGTACTCAAGGAAGGCGACACCAAGACCCTGCGTGTGATCCGTATCGATACCGAACAGCACCGCATTGGCTTGAGCCTGCGTAAAGTGGACTCGGCCGCCTTCGCCGACAAGGATTTCAAGATGCTCACGCAGGAATTCGGCGAGCCGGACGACGATAATAAGGACGATAAGGAATAAAAAGCAGAGCGCACCGAAAGGTGCGCTTTTCAATAATGCCATGCCCCTGATCGTTGACGCACATGCCGACCTCGCCTGGAACATGTTCAGCTATGGACGCGATTACACGCGTTCGGCTGCCGAAACGCGAAAGCTCGAAGCCGGTTCGCGCGCGGTGCAGGAAAACGGCGATTCGCTGCTCGGCTGGCCGGATTACCAGCGCGGCCAGGTCGCCATCGTTTTTTCGACGATCTTTGCAGCCCCGCTCCGTTATAAGACATCCGACGCGGACAAACAGGTCTACAAAAACTTCGACGAAGCGCACAAACTGTATCATGAACAATTGATGACTTATCACCGCATGACGGATTCGATCCCCGATAAATTTCGTCTCGTCGCCTCAAACGCGGGCCTGAAGCTGGTCCTCGACCACTGGCAGGGCGATCACCTGCATCCGAATTCTCCCAGCGAAAGCGGACACCCGGTCGGCTTGGTGGTATTGATGGAAGGCGCGGAAGCTGTGCGTCATCCATCCGAATTGGAGGAATGGCATGAACTGGGTGTGCGCCTGATCGGCCCGGCCTGGGTGGGGACGCGTTTTTGCGGCGGCTGGCGTGAACCGGGCCCCTTAACCGATGACGGCCGCGAGTTGTTGGCCGCCATGGCAGACTATAACTTTGTGCTCGACCTCAGTCATATGGATGAACAAGCGGCCATCGAAGCACTGGATCTTTATCGCGGTCCCGTGGTGGGTACGCATGGGAATTGTCTTGCGCTGATGCCGGACGCAAATTCGAACCGTCATTTTTCAGACCGTATCATCGAAGGCATCATCGAACGTGATGGGGTGGTGGGAGTGGTTCCATTCAATACCTATCTCAAGCCCGGATGGAGTCTTAAGAAAGCTCATCTTCGTGAAGAAGTACCGCTGGATGTGGTTGCAAGTCATATCGACCATATTTGCCAGCTGGCCGGCGATTCGCTGCACGCGGGCATCGGGTCCGATTTTGACGGCGGGTTTGGCCTGCAGCACGTTCCGCCGGAGATCGATACGATCGCCGACCTGCAGAATCTGGTATCCTTATTGCAGGCGCGCGGCTACACTGAAACAGACGCTGCCAACATCCTCGGCGGCAATTGGATCACCCGCCTGAAACGAGACCTGCCAAGCTAATGGCTTTACCAGTAAATACACCTGTCAGCACAACACCGCTCGAGGATGCGATCACTCCACGCATCCGTGTAAGCGTTGCAATTACGTTCCTTGGCTTTCTGCTTTTTATGATCGGTGCCAAGCCAGACTGGTTCGGCTGGGATCGCAGCCCGGTGGTGGGTTTTGTACAGATCGCCATATTTGTTGCCGGTCTTGCGATCATCTGCCTGGGTGGATATATTGGGATCATCACACTGTGGTGGGGCCATGAGCGTACCATCGTTGGGGATATCGGCTCAAGATTGATCGGTACCGGCTATGTCGTGGCTTTCTTTGCCGGGATGGCCGATGTCTTTGGCATGGGCTCGCATATACTGCCGGTCGTGCCGTATTTTGGTCCCTGGCAGGCTGCCGGGGTTTTGATCGGCCAGGGGATCATCGCATTGGGATTTCTGTTGTTGATCCCCTATCATTTAATTAAGAAAAATAGATCGACCGCTCAATAAAATAAAAGATTACCTTATTGAGACCTTCGGTCGATGCTCGACGGGGTTGCTTCGCGAAGACCCTCGCCGAGCGTGCGCGCTTTTTAAAAACATA
>CAZJYB010000036.1:0-16441 GCA_964549865.1 uncultured Anaerolineaceae bacterium | reverse complement strand
AAAGACCACCTTGCGATGATCTCATATTACTCAGGTGCCCCCACGGGGATTCGAATAGCATCCCCTGAATGGGGACCACGGTCGTGAAAAAACAAAAGACCACCTTGCGATGATCTCATATTACTCAGGTGCCCCCACGGGGATTCGAACCCCGGTCGTGGCCTTGAAAGGGCCGCGTCCTAGTCCACTAGACGATGGGGGCGGGTTGTTCCTTGTTTTGAGCGGGCGGATTGTATCATTCCCTTATTTGTCGGTCAAGCAGTTGCGAAGATTATTTTTCCGGCTTTACGCGCTGACTGAGCAGGGCCATCAAGTCGATCATTCGCCGGTTGATCAGCATGCCGGCGCTTTCCACGCGCAGGTTGGGAATGAGGATTCCGGTCAGGGTCGCATTGAACATGGGAATGAACTCACGCGTACCCTCCGTCATCACTGAGGTAAAGTCAAAACGTCCGGGTAATTCCATCGTTCCGTCGATCTCGAACATTTGAGTCGTGACGCGCACCGTATACTCCACGGTATTCGTATATCCGCCGCGTACCAGTGCCTGCGGGCCCAGATCCTCGCGGCGGGACATGCAGATTGCATGAGCGCGTTTTTTCATCATGCGTACAAGCTCGAAGTGGTCCACCAGTTTTGAGGGCATATGGATGCGCGCCAGCCTGGCATCATTGACTTCCATGGCAGAATGGGTGGTGTCGTTCAACATGCCCATGGCCCCATGATTGGTGACCATGATCTTGCCCACGACGCGATAACTGGACGTCAGAATATCTGAAGAGAGAAAACGATATGTGCGCGGCGACGTGTCCATCGACATGTATGGGATTCCTCTAAACTAAGAATCAGAGATCGGGCGGGGTGAACCAGGCCGCGGCCTCGCGGGAGGCGGAGTGCGGCGATGATGAGGTGTGGGCTTGCCCGCGTTTGGGTCAAGCAGCATTTTCAACCAGGAAATGGCCTTTTCGTCATATTCACGTTTGCCGCACATATCGCAAACCCAGGCCGGGAAATGCGGAACGGTGATCAGCTCTTCACCCATCCAGGTAAAATAGGTGATCAGTCGCGCGTTCATCATCCCCGCGGGGCATTCGTTACACGGAATCGGTTGTGGCAGTGCCTTCTCGTTTTTATCCATGTTCATTCCTCATTGTGCGACGGGTATTTCAGTATGTTCGATCAATTCCCACATGGGCGGCGGCCAATAGATCAGTACGGCCTTGCCCACCACTTTTTCAAGCGGCAGCAGACCCCACGAATGTGAATCGGAAGAGTCGTTGCGGTTATCGCCCAGCACAAAGAGATGCCCATCTTCAACGGTCCACTCGCCGGCATATAGGGGCGCAGCCGCGATGTATGTTTCGCTGAGCAATTGACCGTTCACAGATACCTGCTGATCCTGCACGGTCACACGATCACCGGGTAAACCGATGACGCGCTTGATCAACTCTTCATCCGGGTTCATCGGAAAGTGGAACACAATAATATCACCGCGTTCCACTTCACCAAAGCGATAGCTCAACTTGTTCACCAGGATGAATTCGCCGTCTTTCAGGGTGGGCAGCATGCTGAAGCCGTCCACGCGCACGCGTGCCGAAACTGCATTGATCCCCACGAACAGGACGACCGCCAGTATAAGGGTTTCCAAAATATCCAGAGCAAAGCGTCCCCAGTTCACATCTTCTTCCACGGGTAAGCGTGGCTGGGTTTGCTCTTCCTGCTGGGTTGTTTCCAAAATTGCCTCCATGGCTTCGTCGGGATTATACTTCCATTTTTTGGCGGGCTCCCTCACACTTAAGTCTCAACTTTTTTGGGCATCTCCAACGATGCAATTTTGCTATCCTTCGCAAAAATCCTGTTTGCTTTGATGGACCGCGCCCGGTATTTCGCGCCAATTAAGTACGAATTGGATCTGTTCCGGGGTCTCAGGTGAATTGGGATAATAGGGATTTTTAGGCCTGGTGTTGAACAATTTATTGACCTGCATCAGGGCCTGCTGGTTTGTTTGCCCGT
The DNA here is from genome assembly GCA_964549865.1 of uncultured Anaerolineaceae bacterium. Lineage (GTDB taxonomy): Bacteria > Chloroflexota > Anaerolineae > Anaerolineales > Villigracilaceae > Villigracilis. The sequence continues at coordinate 14,428 of CAZJYB010000036.1, read as the reverse complement.
GACGGACAAGGTAACACCCAACCGTTGTGCCGGCGCGGCCGATGCCTCCGTAGCAATGGACATATACATTGCGTCCCGCGCCCAGCGCCTCGTCTATGGTGTCGAGGATACGGGCCATTGTCTCAACGGAGGGGACGTAATGATCGCGAATGGCAAAGCGATGATAGGCCGCGTCCATTTTATATAATTGTGCCTGTTCCTTAAGCATGCTTTCGTATGAAGCGAGTTCCTGCGGATGGGTCAGGTCGATGAACGTGTTAATTCCAGCCTTGAGGAACGCGTCGATCCGACGGCGCGCCGCCTCCACGTTAAACCCACCAGGATATTCTCCTGCCAGGAAACGCCCCGGCTCCACCCAATAGGACTCTACGATGGGAATGTCCATGTTATTCCGGGAAAGCCTGGCAAACATTATTGATGATGTTCGTTCTCAATTCGACCAGTTCGGGATATCCATAAAAGAACAGGATCTTCTGTTCTGCGATGGTGTCGCCATCGGGTTGGGGACTGAAAACAAAGAAGGCGAACGATTCGGCGATGTCTTCCGCAGGGTGCGTCACGGAATAATCCGTGAGGAATTGGTCCTGATGAGTGTCATAGAATTCGTCGAGGCGCTCATGGTAAATGTCGTTGTCCTCCACGAGATTGATCTCGTTCCATTCGTCATGGATTTCCACCCAGAACGTGTCATGGAATTCGTTGATGTATGAATCAGAATTCGCGCAGCCCTCGCCCGAGAAGAAGTTCGAACAGGCGGATATTTCCTGCAAATAAATGTCATTATCTTCCGGGTTATTGAAGATGGCTTCGCTCGGGGGCACTTGACCCGGGCCCAGTGTGAGCAAATGGGCAAATTCATGCACCAGGGTGAACGTCAGGTAATAATAATCCTGTACGTCGGCGATATCCACTTCGAGAGCCCAAAGTGTTGGGTCGTCATAGGTCTGTGCGACGCCGGCCAGAATGTTGTCCTGCCCATCGGTCATGACCCAGAATTCAGCCAGCCTATCCCGGTTTTCAAGCGGGATCAAGGCGGTGTAATACTCCCAGATCCGCTCGTGTGTTGCGGTGTCATCCTGTTCGTCCTGCAGGTCGGTCGGGACATTCTCCAGGACCGGCTCACCGATCTCATCGCCGGCAACCAGATAGGATGCAATATATGTCTGATTATTTTCATCGCGTGCGCTGAAATCCATGGTCTCTTCTTCATTGGTCCCGCTTGAAGCCACATATAAATTTACTTCGACGATCTGGTCCGTGATGTCAGGGCAGGAGAGTGCCTCCACCGCTGGTTGTGTTTCTTCAAAACCAGGCAAAAACTGCTCTTCAGGGGTTTCCTCACCGAGGATGGTTACACAAGCCAGGGATGTAATGAGAAGCGTTGAAACGGCAAATAGTATTTTTATACGAGGCATGACCTTTCCTTTTTTATCATGTCCAAGTGTAGCACAAGCATTGTTTGGCTGTATACTTGAGAAAATTTAGCCACGGAGGACAAAGGATACCGAGGGACGCAGAAAAACGCTGATTTATTGATTTAGAGGATTATGGATAAAAAGCCTGTTTACAGTGCGCTGCTTTATAAACACTCGGATTTAACCGAGCAGATCATTGGCGCGTTTTATGCTGTATATTCAGCATTGGGTTATGGCTTCCTTGAGAATATTTATCTCAGAGCTCTTGTGATCGAATTGAAGAACCGCGGTATGAATGTGAAAAGCGAATTCCCCATTAAAGTGCATTATGCAGGTCAACAGATTGGGGAATATTTTGCGGATTTGGTTGTCAATGATTTGGTCATTCTGGAAATAAAAGCTGTAAAGATCCTGGTTAATGAGCACGAAGCACAATTACTGAACTACTTGAAAGCCACCCCATATGAAGTTGGTTTGTTACTTAATTTTGGACCAAAGGCCGAAACGAAAAGGCGATCTTTCGACAACACGCGCAAGGAATGGTGGGTTGCTCAAAACAAACCCTAAAACAGAATCGGTGCAGAAAAACTGATGTTGATGATCTAAAAATTATCTGCGTTTTCAGCGTTCATCAGCGTCCAAGAATCTCTATCTAAGGCAATGACTATGACCTTTAATGATCAATACAACAAATGGAAAGAAACTACGCTCAAGAAGTCCTTGGAAAAAACCTCGGAGCGGAAAACGCGTTTCGAGACCTCGGCAGGCATCGAGGTCCCGCGTGTGGCGCTGCCGGGTGATCTTGATGCAGGGCGCGATGCCCCAAAACCACGATCGGGCACTAGTGACCTCGCCCCTACCGATGAATCCTATTTGGAAAGATTGGGTTTTCCCGGTGAGTATCCGTTTACGCGCGGGGTCCAGCCCACGATGTATCGTTCGCGCTTATGGACCATGCGTCAGTACGCGGGATTCTCGACGGCGGAGGAATCCAATAAACGATATCGCTATTTATTGGGGCAGGGACAAACGGGATTAAGCGTGGCCTTCGACCTGCCCACGCAGATCGGCTACGACGCGGACGACCCGATTGCGCACGGCGAAGTGGGAAAGGTGGGCGTTTCGATCTCGTCGGTGCACGACATGGAAACGCTCTTCAAGGATATCCCGCTCGATACGGTCTCGACCTCGATGACGATCAACGCGCCGGCGGGTGTGTTGCTTGCAATGTACATTGCGGTCGCGAAGAAACAGGGCGCGGACATGCAGAAGCTGCGCGGCACGATCCAGAACGATATCCTGAAGGAATATATCGCACGCGGCACATATATTTACCCGCCCGCGCCTTCGATGAGACTCATTACAGACATTTTTCAATTTTGCGCGTCGGATGTGCCCGCCTGGAATACCATCTCGATCTCGGGATATCACATCCGTGAAGCAGGCTCAACCTCCGTGCAGGAGGTGGCCTTTACTTTATCGAATGCGATCGCATACGTGGATGCCGCGCTGAAAGCCGGCCTGGGCGTGGACGATTTTGCCCCGCAAATATCCTTTTTCTTCAACGCGCATAATAATTTGCTTGAAGAGGTTGCCAAATTCCGCGCGGCGCGGCGCATGTGGGCGAAGATCATGCGTGAACGGTTCAAGGCGCAAAAGCCTGCATCCCTGCAATTGCGCTTTCACACGCAGACGGCCGGTTCCACGCTCACCGCGCAGCAGCCTGAAAATAACGTTGTGCGCGTCGCCCTGCAGGCTCTTTCCGCTGTCCTCGGCGGGACACAAAGCCTGCATACCAACAGCATGGACGAGGCCTTGTGGCTTCCCACTGAAAAAGCCGTGCGCGTCGCGCTGCGCACGCAACAGATCATCGCCCATGAATCTGGCGTGGCGGATTCGGTTGACCCGTTGGCGGGTTCGTATTTCATCGAATATCTCACGGATGAGATCGAGAAGGGCGCGGTGGAATACATGTCCAAAATTGACGACATGGGTGGCGCGCTAATTGCCATCGAGCAGGGATATATGCAAAACGAAATACAAAATGCTGCTTACGCTGCGCAGCAGGCTATCGAGAGGAAAGAGCAGATCGTTGTTGGTGTGAATCAGTTCCAGGTGGAGGAAGAAATGACCCTGGAGCGTTTGCAGGTGGACCCTACCATTGAGGCCGCGGCACGAGAAAGATTGAAGAAGTTGAGGGAGAAGAGAGAGCAGAAAGTAGTAGAGCAGTTGCTGGGGAAGTTGAAATCCGCGGCCTCGACGAATGTGAACTTAATGCCCATCTTTATCGAATGTGTAGAGAGCGACATCACGCTTGGCGAGATATGCAATACGCTGCGCGGCGTGTGGGGCGAGTATGTGGCGCAGGGGTTTTAGGTACGTTAATATCCCAGATTCAAATTAAACTTATCACGGAGTTTGATTTTTTACCTGGGCATTTCGCGGCTGAATTGATACTTTTCCAGGATCGCTTCGATCGCCTTCTTATTCTGTTCCGTCATTTCCTGAAACTCCAGCCCGGTGTTGTAGTGGGTGCGGTGCTCTTCAGGTTTGCACCATACCACGCGGGCGGGGATGGTCATGCGCTTGCGCTTGGCAGGTTTTTCAGAGGTTTTACGGAATTCGATCGCCAGGGTCAACGTCCGATCGATCTCGACCTCTCCCTCACTCACCATCAGCGCGCCCTTCAGGGTCAGATCCGCGAGATAGCCCAACAGGATATCCGCATGCAGGTCGTACACCGGCGTGAAGGTCATTACTTTCCTGCGTTTTTCCATTCTCAGTTTGCTCATGGATACCTCCGGCTTTATGTACTCAGTGTAATAGACCTTCAACATAAAATCAATTCCCCATCGGTTTGGGACCTTTCTCACAAAGGAAAAATACCGGTCTCGGGTGCTCATTCCCATTTTTAGCAGGCGATTGACATCCAGTGTACCGAGTGGTACACTGGCGACCGTGGAAAATAATCGCTCCCGAATCCTGGGCTGTGCCATCAAACTTTTCTCCTCGCGAGGCTTTGACGCGGTGGGCGTGCAGGAAGTTGCTGATGCTGCCGGGTTGAAAAAACCCACCCTGTATCACTATTTCGGCAGTAAAAGCGGATTGCTTAAGACCCTGCTCGATGAGGGTTTCACCGAACTATTCAGCGCTCTTGAACAGGTGGAATATCGACGGGATGTAGTCGCCACGCTCGAAGGGGTTGCAAAAGCTTATTTCGATTTTGCCGAGGAGCATCGTTCTTTCTATCGGTTGCAGCTTTCGATGTGGTTTGCCCCATCCGCCAGCGACGCGTTCAAGGCTATTTCTGTGATCAGTGAAAAGCAGCAGCAGATCCTTGAAGCTTTATTTTTACAGGCGGCCAACGACCATGGAAATATGAAAGGCCGTCAGCGTACCTACGCGGCCACCTTTTTAGGTATGATCAACACGTACGTCGCGCTGGCTTTGAATGGATATGCAGAACTGGAAGACGACCTGGTCCACAAGGCTGTTCATCAGTTCATGCACGGCATTTTTTCGTAAAGCAAATATTGGCAGGTATACACACAAGAGTTATGAAACAACACTGGATAAGCGACTCGATCTTTTATCACATTTACCCGCTTGGGTTCTGTGGCGCGCCGCAGCGCAATGATCTTGCTGCGGCGCCTGTTCCACGCATGCAGAAGATCCATGAATGGATCGGCCACATGCGCGGGCTGCAGGTCAATGCGCTTTACCTCGGACCGGTTTTCGAGTCCAACGCACACGGATACGATACAGCGGATTATTTCCGCGTCGACCGTCGGCTGGGCACGAACGAGGGGCTGACGAAACTCGTCAAAGAATTGCATCAGGACGGGATCAAGGTTGTTCTCGATGGTGTCTTCAATCATGTAGGGCGTGATTTCTGGGCGTTCCGCGACGTCCGGCAAAATGGGGAGCAGTCTTCATACCGTCACTGGTTCCACTTGAATTTCGACGCGCGCAGTCCATTTGACGACCCGTTCAGCTATGAGGGTTGGAACGATAACTATGACCTGGTCAAGCTCAATCTGCAGTCACCCGAGGTCAAGGATCATCTTTTTCAGGCGATCCGTCAGTGGGTGCAGGAGTTCGATATCGATGGCTTAAGGCTCGACGTGGCCGATGCCCTCGATAAACAGTTTTTGCGCGAGCTTTCAGCTTTTTGCCGCGGCCTGCGGCCCGATTTCTGGCTGATGGGCGAGGTCATCCACGGCGACTACAATGACTGGGCCAACCCCGAGATGCTCGATTCGGTCACGAACTACGAGTGTTACAAGGGATTGTACTCAAGCCTGGTCGATAAAAACTATTTCGAGATCGCGTATTCTCTCAAACGTCAGTTTGGCCCAGAAGGTCTCTATCGCGGCTTGAAATTATATAATTTCGCAGACAATCACGATGTTGATCGCGTAGCCAGCAGCCTCAAAAATCCCAAACATCTTTATCCGTTGTATTGCCTGCTTTTCACGATGCCCGGAGTCCCCTCGATCTATTATGGCAGTGAATGGGGATTGGAAGGCAGTCGGACCCCCAAAGATGATCATGCGCTGCGGCCCGCTCTTGACCTGGACCTGCTTCGCTCAGACTCTCCTCAGCCGGATCTTCCCGCTGTTATAACGCGCCTGGCCCGCATCCGGCTCGATACGCCGGCGCTGCGATATGGCGATTACAACGAGCTATTCGTTGCACATGAACAATTTGCCTTTTCTCGAAATATGGACGACGAGATCGTAATCGTTCTGCTCAATGCGGCCTCGATCGATGCTTCGTTTGACATCCCTGTTTCATTGCCTGATGGTACCCAGCTGATGGATGTACTCAACGCGGGTGACGAATTCCATGTAGATGGAGGCCGTTTGCGCGCGGAGAACGTTGCGCCCTGTTGGGGAAGGATTTTGCAAGCCAAAAAGTGAATACAGGCGTGGCTTCTCAAAATGGGAAGCCCGGCCTTTAAAATCAGCGACCGAAGGATATTTGCATGACACTCGAAAAAGACTCAAAAACAGCAAGACACCCCTATCAGAACACCCCGCGCGTGGAACAGGACCCGCAAGGCACCTGGCATATTCGCGGCTATGCCGAGGCAAAAGACCTGCTCAAGGAGGATCTGCTGCAGGATGGTTTTAATGCGGAAGGCGTGCTCAAATCTGGCATGGACCCTGTGCTTTATCAGCGCGGGGATGCGCATCGCAAACAACGCGCCGCCATTGCAAAATATTTCAGCCCCACCACCGTTTCGCAAAAACATCTCCCGTGGATGGATGGTGCCGCAGATGAGATCATCGCCGGGCTCATCCAGAACAAACGTGTGAACCTGAAGACCCTTACCACGCGCATGGCCACCGTTGTCACCGCGGCGGTCGTCGGGCTTAACCCCACCGATGGCATGATCCGCCGTTTGGACAACATGCTGCATACCCCGCCTCCGCCGAAAAACAGGATCGCTCGTTTTTTGCGGGATCTGTGGGGCAATACACATCGCATCCGCTTTTGGCTGCAGGATGTACGTCCCGCCATTAGAGAGCGCAAGCGCAATCCGCAGGACGATGTGATCTCGTACATGCTTTCGAAAGGCAGGGATGAACTTGCCATTCTGGTGGAATGCATCGTCTATGGCGCGGCGGGCATGGCGACCACGCAGGAATTCATTTGCGCGGTGTTGATGCATGCGATTGAGAAGCCGCATGTGCGCGCCGCGCTCACCGCTGAAGATATCAACGTTCGTTACGAGGCCCTGCACGAAGTCCTGCGGCTCGAGCCGGTCATTGGCAAGATCAAGCGGAAGGCCGTCGACCCGGTATCCGTGACCAGTGAGGGAGAAACGCATCATATTCCCGCGAACGCGAAGATCGAATTCCACGTATACGACGTTAACGCGGACGCGAAGTCCGTGGGGCAGCAGCCCGAGCGGCTGAATCCGCACCGCGACCTGGAAAGTGGAACCTATCGTTCCCTAATTGGCTTTGGTTCCGGCCCTCACCGTTGCGCAGGCGAACACCTTGCCATCGCGGAGACCGATGTCTTTGTTCGTAAATTATTGGCGCTGAAAGGTCTGCGCGTTGAGAAACAGCCGGATATCGCCTATAACGAAACGGTCGAGGGGTACGAGTTCAGCAACTATATTGTCGAAATTGATTAAATAAAAAAAGACCCCAATGGTAAATCGGGGTCTTTTTTTATTTAAGTTACGCGGTGCCTCGTATCATCCTTATGATCAGGACGAACACCACGCCTCCCAGGGCCGCCACAAGGATCTGACCAAGCAGATTTGCAGCTTGAAGTCCCATCGCGCCGGCAAGCCAGCCACCGATGAGACCGCCGAACAGACCCACAATGAGATCGCCGAGGACGCCGAATCCCTCTCCCTTGACGATCACTCCGGCCAGCCAACCTGCGACGATACCAGCGATGATCCAAACCAGGATGCTCATATTTTTTCTCCTTAATTTAAGATAGTTGTGCTAAAAATTACATTGCACACTATGTATAACGAGTAAATCTGCGATTTATTACCCATGATTTTTTCTGGAAATCGGGGAATTAACTTCCCGATGTGCCCAGGTAAGAATTCAAATTGTGGTATTATCTAAACAAATGTTCTATTTAATTCGGTCTGTATAAACGGAGCCCGCCATGATGGAGATTGATTACGAACGCATTCAAGCCAGCCTGGATGAAAAACGCCAGAAGCTGACAGAATTGCTTGAGACTGCCCCCGAAGCAGAGAAGGATATGTGCCTTTGCGATGAGGAAGGCGAAGTACAGGCCCACCTGCATGTCATCGATGCCAGCCTGGAGAAAATAGGCGATAGGACCCTGGGAATATGCACGATCTGCCATGGGTATATTGAACCCAACCTGCTTGAAATGGATTACACCGCCTCGATCTGCCTGGATCACTATTCTCCGGACGATATGCGGCGCCTTGAAGCCGAGCTCGAATTATCGCAGATCGTCCAGCGCGCTTTGCTGCCACAACAACTGCCCAGCATCAATGGGATGGACCTGGCTGCTTTCAGCCGCCCGTCGGATATCATTGGCGGAGATTACTTTGACTTCTTCCGGTTCAAAGATGGCACCCTGGGAATTGTGATCGCCGATGTGAGCGGGCACGGTGTATCTGCCGGCATGTTGATGAGCAGCCTGCAAACAGCATTAAGAACGATGGCCCCCGATACCGATTCGCCGGCTGAGATCCTCGAGCGTATCAACCGTTTCTATATTCACAACATCAATTTCACCACGTTTGTGACGGTCTTCCTTGCCCGTTTAGACCCTTCCACACGCACGCTCGATTATGTCAATGCAGGGCATAACCCGCCGGATCTGTTCCGTAAACAGGATGGCGAGATCGCCTGGCTGATGCCCACCGCCGCAGCCGTGGGCTTGATGGAGGATTATCATCCTGAAACGAAATCCCTTGTCCTTGGAGAGGGGGATGTCCTGCTGCTTTATACAGACGGGCTTACAGAGGCATCCAATTCATTGGGAGAACAATTTGGAGATGAGCGCCTGGATGAATTGGTCAAACAAAATGCCCATTTACCCGTGGCGGACATCATTCAGGCTGTGCGTCAGAGCGTGGATACGTTCAGCGAAAACAGGCGCCTTGAGGACGATATCACGATCATCGCCCTCAAAGTTTCATGAACCATGTTATATGTTAAAAGCCGGAGAATTCTCCGGCTTTTGTTTTTTCGATAACCGAACACGAAACCATGAGAACTGACCCATCCATCTCCCGCGCGACCGCCCGGCGAAAGTCGAATTTTCCATCCCATGGCTGGTTTGGTTTAATACTTGTCGTGGTTTTTTGGTCGCTTAACTGGACTCTGCCCGGCTTGCGCACCCATTGGGGATTTTTCCCGTTATGGTTGGGCTATTGTCTTTTGATCGACGCGCTCGTTTTTTGGCGCACTGGAACTTCGTTATTCACACGCAGCCCAGGAAAATATATCGGCTTGTTTTTCCTATCCGCACCGGTATGGTGGTTGTTTGAATGGTTTAATTTGAGGACGTTGAACTGGGTATATATTGGTGCCGAAGATTTCTCCCCGCTTTCCTATGCATTCTGGACGACCTTAAGTTTCACGACGGTCATCCCGGCAGTTTTTGGGAGCGCCGAACTTTTTGCGAGCTTTGATTTCGTCAAACGGATGGAGCACGGGCCTGTGATCCGCAAAGATAGACTGACCACGGCCGTCTTTTTTGCTGCGGGCTGGGTGATGCTCGTACTGATGCTGCTCTGGCCGCATATTTTCTTCCCCTTTATGTGGATCTCGGTCTATTTCATTCTTGAACCGATCAACATCTGGCTCGGGAATCGTTCGCTTGCGGACTGGACCGCGAACGGGGACTGGCGTCCTGTGATATCCCTGTGGCTGGGAATTTTGCTGACTGGCTTCTTTTGGGAGATGTGGAATTATTATTCGTATCCCAAATGGGTTTACCACGTCCCCCTGGCAGACTGGCTGCATGTCTTCGAAATGCCCTTGCTTGGATATGGCGGTTATCTGCCTTTTGCACTTGAACTATACGCACTCTATCACCTGGTCGTCAGGTCTGTTGGCGAAAAAAACCCGGATTACGTCCGCATCACGCCTTTGGGATAGTTTCAGCGAGGCCACTTTCTCTCACTCCCGCCCAGGTCCTCGATTGTATCCATGCTGAAACCGGCAAGGATAATGTCGTTGCCAATTGTCTTCAGCGCGATCTGCGAGTCTGGAACGGTATGCCGCCTCAAATACCGTTCCAGACTCGTCTTCTCTAATATTTTTGTTGGCCCTGATTTAACATGGCGAACTCGATTTCCGTGGCATTGAGAATATGCTTCACTGTTTCCCTGTGTGATTTTGCCCGGGTAGATTTGTTTTTATCGCCATTGATCAGCCGTTCTGCTTTATCGCGTCGAGCCACCTCAAGGTTGACAGGCTTCATTTCGTTATGAATTTTTTTATGACTGAGGGGTGCCTTGACATTTTATTCTGAAGCGATTCAAATCTGATGGCACTGACTGCATTTTGGCCGGCTGGATATTCCTGTGTTTTATTGCGAAATGACCTGGCACCAGACACCTGTTTTTGTTCAGGATATGTAACATGGCGTGTGATCTCGTTGTGCACGGGCTTGCTTTTGACCAATCCTTCTTCGCGGGCCTCGATTACGTAGCGATAGGTTGTCTCATTGTCCTGAACCAGATAGTAGTGTAGTGCGTTGAACGCCATGTGCAGGATCATTGTCCCGTGCCGTTCAGCCAGCCTGGCCAGGTCCTCAATGGTAGTAATGTCAATTACTGGTGAAGTGGGCTTGATATTTTGCCACTGGATATCCACGATCATCGCACCGTATTTCAAATGGATCAGTGCATCCTGTCTTTCTTCCGCTGTTGTGCAGGCATATATGCCTGTAATCACCAGCCCGGCCAGGAAAACCCCCAGCCAAAGCATAGCGATCAGAAGTACGTTTTGAACAGTATGGGCTGTCGCAAAAGCATAAGCAGTGGCTGAGAGGATGGTTGCGATGAGGAGAATAAAGGGGATTTTGAAATTGTAAAACATGGCTTGTCTCCTTGTTTTGCAGGTCCGACAGAGTCGGACCTGCGCTGGTAAATTTGGAACAACTTGAAGGTTGTAAGCCATCCAAATAAAAAAGCCTGGCTTTGATAAGCCATCCAAATAAAAAAGCCTGGCTTTGATAAGCCAGGCCAAACAAACACAGAGAGATGCTCTTTGTGATCTTCGGCGGCCTGGCGGTCGTGGTCATTTTCGTGACGGTAGACCCATGGCTTTGCGTCGCCGGCTTTCGCCGGGTTTGCCTTTATCGGATGTTATCTTACAAACCGTATAATAGCATACTTTCAATGCCCAAGACCTTGCAGGCAGCTTTCATAGCCTTTACATAATTGCATGGTGATTGCACGGAAATGAATAAAGGATCATACTTTATCTGTCCATTTTCCCTTTGAAATCGCCTTGGAGACAACACCTTATCTCACTGGCTTTCGCCTTCGCAATTAAAAAAAGTGTCAGTCCCTGGGCCACCGAGGCAGATGTCGTTCCCATCACCGCCTGTGAGCACGTCGTCCCCATCGCCGCCTACGATACAGTCATTGCCACCCAGGCCATCGATGGTATCCATGCTGGAACTGCCGAGGATAAGGTCATTGCCGTTTGTGCCGGTGATCGTTCCGGAGCCCGTGATAAGATCTGTTAAAAACAACCCCGCGCAAGAGGAGGGTTTTAGATCATTCAGGGTGAGTGGAATTGTCTCAAGCGCGATTTGCGAGACTGGAACGGTGTTGGTGGCGGCAATTGCCGTCACTGTGCTGAATAAAACAAGGGTGACGAGGCAAAAGGTCAGGAGTTGAAACGGGAGAGATGGCTTCATAAGCTGATCTTGCTTAAATATTTCGTTGACTCTGATTCAGACATGACAAACCCGATTTCGCCCGTATTGAGAACGTACTCCACAATTTCCTTGCGTGGTCTTGCGTAGGCAGGTTTGTTTTTATCGCCATCGATCAGATATCCTGCTTCATCGCGTCGTATCGCCTCGAGGTTGACAGCCCTCATTTCATTATGACTCGTGGAGTGCCCTGACATTTTATTCTGAAGCGGTTCGAATCTGATGGCAGTGCCTTCATTTTGGCTGGTCAGATATGCCCGCGTTTTGTTGTGAGCTGGGCCGGTGCGAAAAACCTGTTTTCGTTCAGGATATATACCGTGCCGAGCGACCTCATTGTGCGCTGGTTCGCTTTCGATGGCCCCTTCTTCGTCCGCCCCAATCACATAACGATAGGTCACATCATTGTCCTGAACCAGATAGTAATGTAGAACGTTGAGCTGCATATGCAGGATCATTGTCCCATGCCGTTCAGCAAGCCTGGCCAGATCCTCGATCGAAGTCACATCGATCATAGATGAGGTGGGCTTAATGTTTTGCCACTGGATATCCACCAGCATTGCGCCGTATTTCAAGTGGACAAGCGTATCCTGTCTCTCCTCGGCTGTTGTGTAAACGTATACGCCTGTAATGACCAGCCCGGCCAGGGAAAAGCCCAGCCAAAGCAGGGAGATCAGGCGTACGCTCTTAACAGTGGGTTCCAGACCTAATATGCGGAATGTATTCGCCTTCAAATCGGAATTGCCCGCCAGGCCCGGCTTGGATGAACGCAATGGGTCCGCCTTTGGGTCGTTGGAAGCAATGTAAAAATGTACCTTGTCAAATTTAAAGGCGAGACTTGGGTCAAAGCTGTCGCTGATCTGGGCCCCTGCAATGATTCCAGTGAATTCCACATGCGAAATAATTTCGAGTGTATAGGTGTTGGGATGTAAGCCGGTTTCCTGTTCCACCAAATTCGCCAGCGATTCCACCTGGCACAGGTCAAGAGTGGCTGTGCTGGAATATGTGCTGCCGTTAAATGTGGTCTGTGGATTCAAGGGAACGGTACGCTGCCATCCGCTCTGGCTGTCCAGCACGCGCGCATACAATTGATGACTCCCCGATACCTGCTGTATTTGATCGGCCAGCAATCTATATGTAAAGCCGATGTTCAGGAAACAGGTGAGCTTTGGGAAAACCGGTTCGCCCGTGCGGACCAGCTCTGTATCATAAACGCCTGGGGTGCCTGTTGCCGAGTAGAAAAAAATACCCTCTTGTTGATACGGAATATTTTCTATAGCACGGGTGAGCGGGCGGGTGAAGGTGTAAATGGTCAGCCCTAAAAATATCAGGCTGAGCAGACCGGTCAAATACAAGGCACCATCCTTCATGCTCACCCCCCCAAATTGTGCCGATGGTTTGTTTTTTTCTTTTCCCTGCTGGGATGGTTTTGTGATCGTACCGGACATAAGGACACCTCCGAGTAAACCCATTGTGATTGCTAGGTTGATCGGCAAACGCACCCATTCGATCGCCCTGCCAAGCTTTGGGATATGTACCCATAACTTTCCAACAATTTCATCCTGAGCCGGGTGATACGAGTCCAACCACGAATTGTTATCACCTTTGAGGATAAAACGATTCAGTTCCGTACCGACAATGCGATGAAAGACAAACCTGCCCAATTCCGCGTTCTGATAAGTAACTGCGTCTCCCACCTGGTAACCTGTTTTGGTTCGAATAAGCAAAAGGTCACCAAGGTGAAAGCCCGGTTCCATGCTGTTGCCGTCCACGATCACGTAAGTGACCGAACCGCCCAACTGGGTTGGGGCGAGGATCATCCAGCCCATGAATGAAAGAAACAGGGATAATAGCGTGGGTAGGATCGAAGATCGGCGATGAAGTGTTTTCATGATGTGGAAGGATTGTGTTTGTTTGTCTAAAGGACCAGGCCTGCTCTTAGTTTTATCCCGTCAACCTTCAAATAGGGGATAATACTTTGAGCAGGCCTGGCTTCGCTTCAAGAAATTTACGGGTTAGTTGCTGGTGGCGACCACGCGCAACTGGTCAATACTCGAAGCAGTCAGACCGGTGGTGGCGCATGACCAGGTTGTACCAGTGCCGAGAGTGCAGGCATACCAGGAACCGGTGGTGGCTACAAGTTGGACTTTTACTACTGTGGCGGCAGCGCCCAGGTCAAATGCGACGCTGTCCAGCGTGGATGGATCGGTTCCATTCAACGTGTATGCAACGCTGGTAATGGTATACCCACTGACCACTCCCAGACCGTCACCGGCTTTTGTGGCTGGGACTGTATTGGCTGCAGCAAAAGCATAGGCAGATGCCGAGATGACGACTACAACGAGAACAATGAAGGGAATTTTGAAATTACGTAACATGGCTTTTCTCCTTGTTTTGCAGATCCGACTCTGTCGGGGCTGCGTTAGTAAAATAGAACTGCTTGAAGGTCGATCAGCCATCCAATAAAAAAAAGCCTGACTTGTAATAAGCCAGGCCAAACAAGCACAAAATTAATTTTGTGATCTTCGGCGGCCTGGCGGTCGTGGTCACTTTCGTGACGGTAGACCCATGGCTTTGCGTCGCCGGCTTTCGCCGGTTATGCC
>CAZJYB010000035.1:0-28401 GCA_964549865.1 uncultured Anaerolineaceae bacterium | reverse complement strand
CACGTTCAGCAGCAGGCCCATCCTTACGCGGGGCTTCCTTTTCAACAGGCTTTTCAGCCTGTTTGGTCTCAACCGGTTTATTCTCAGGTGCGGATGCTTTTGGCTGTTCCCCCTTCTCGTCGATCGTGCCCAACACATCGCCTACTTTAACATCTGCCCCTTCAGCGGCCGCGATCTTTTGCAGAACGCCGGCGCCTTTCGCGCCCACTTCGAGATTCACCTTGTCAGTTTCCAATTCAACAAGCACATCCCCCGCGTTGACGAAATCCCCTTCTTTTTTCAACCAGCGGGAAACAGTCGCTTCAAGTACAGATTCACCCAGTTCCGGGACTACGATTTTTATTGCCATATCAACCTCTCGCTTTCACCACACTCGATGACTGGGCACTCTTTTCGAATTCGAACGCCTGCTCGATCAACGACTGCTGATTAATTCTATATAATGTCGACGACCCCTCGGCCGGGCTGGAGCTCTCCGGCCGGCCCACGTAATGCAAAGGCAGGCGGCTCTCGGTCAGTTCGCGCAAATGCGGACGTAAATAATTCCATGCGCCCATGTTGAACGGTTCCTCCTGCACCCAGATCAGCCGTTCGAGGTTGGCATATTGAGCCAGTAATTCCTCGAGCTTCTCTTTCGGGAACGGATACAACTGCTCCATGCGCACGATGGCATCGTCCGGGTTCTGCTTGCGCAGTTCGCTGGTTACGAGATCGACGTAGATGCGCCCAGAGCATAGGATCAGGTTCTTCACATCCGCTCGTTTTTTCGGCAGGTCCGGGTCGTCGATCACGCGCCGCCATTTGCCGGTGGTAAATTCCTCTATCGGAGATGAGGTCAACGGATGGCGCAGCAATCCCTTCGGGGTAAAGATGATCAGCGGCAGCGGGTCCGTCTTCAAGATCATGGCCTGCCGTCGTAACAGATGAAAATATTGCGCCGCAGTGGACGGGTACGCAATACGAACGTTGGTTTCGGCGGCCAGCCCGAGAAAACGTTCGATGCGCGCGCTGGAGTGATCCGGCCCCTGGCCTTCATTCCCGTGAGGCAGTAACAAGACCAGCGAGGGCGTTAATCCCCATTTTGCGCGGCCCGAGAGCAGGAACTCATCAATGATGCCCTGCGCGTTATTAATGAAATCACCATATTGCGCCTCCCAGATCACCAATCTTTCGGGCGCGCTCAGGTTATAGCCGACCTCGAAGCCGATCGCGCCGGCTTCGCTCAGCGGGCTATTGAGCACTTCAAAAGATGCTTTGGCCTGAGGAATCACCTGAAGGGGCGTATGACCGCGATTGGTTTCCACATCATAGAAAATCGCGTGACGTTGGCTAAATGTTCCCCGGATGGTATCCTGGCCCGTCAAACGGATCGGAGTTCCATCTTCGAGGATCGAGGCGAAGGCCAGTTCTTCTGCAGCTGCCCAATCGATCTTTGCATCGTCGGGTTTATCGAGCAATGCGCGCCGGCGCTCAATGGACTTGGCCAGTTTGGGATTTATATGGAAGTCCTTGGGGAATTCCAGTAACGACTGGTTCAGATCCTTGAGACGCTTGATGGCCACTGCCGTCTTTACCTTTTGCGCCGCGCCGCGTGGAGGCGGCTGCGGCACTGGTTCGAGTAATGCTGTTTCCGCGTCCAGTTGTTCATTGGCTTCCTGCAAGTTTTTAAGAAAGACCTGCAATATTCCGTCTGAATCTGTTTCCAGTTTACCTGCCCATAGTTGCCGAACCCTGGGGTGTTCGTCGATGACCCGGTACATGACTGGCTGGGTGAAACGTGGTTCGTCTCCCTCGTTATGACCATAGCGGCGATAACCGATCAGGTTGATCACAAAGTCCTTGTGGAATTTCTGACGGTAGGCAAATGCCGTGCGTGCGGCTTCGATACAAGCGGATGGATCGTCCGCATTCACGTGAATGACCGGGATCTCGAACCCCTCAGCGAGGTCACTTGCGTGCAAGCTGCTGCGAGACTCACCCTCCGTGGCGGTAAAGCCCAGTTGATTATTCGCGATGATGTGCAGGCTTCCGCTGGTTGCATACCCGGGCACATGCGAGAAATTAAGTGTTTCAGCCACGATGCCCTGTCCGGCAAAAGATGCATCGCCATGGATCATGATGGGCAATGACGCATTTTCAAAATATTGCGGTGGGCCGGGTTTGTCGGCTTTTGTGCTGGCTGCCCTGGCCATGCCTACGATGACCGGGTCGATCTGTTCCAAATGGCTGGGATTCGCCGGCATGTGGATGGACATGTCCACTTCCTTATCCTGTCCCATTGATCTGTAGGCACCCGCATGATATTTAACATCCCCAGTCCAGCCAAGCTCATCCCAGGTGGTGGCGCGGCCCTGCGGGTCGATGAATTCCGCCAGGATCTGGGTGTAAGGTTTCTGGATGATATGCGCCAAAACATTCAAGCGCCCGCGATGCGCCATGCCAATGATCGTGGTGCGGATCTTGTCGATGGCGGCGGAGGCAATGACCTCATCGAGCATTGGGATGAGCATATCGAGCCCTTCGATGGAAAAGCGCGTCTTGCCCGGATACACACGATGTAGAAAAACCTCGAAGGCTTCCACCTGTGCCAGACGTTCCAATAATTTCTTTTCATCGAACGCCTGTAGTGGCGGGCGGTAGCGTCCGCTTTCGGCGGCCTGATATAACCAGTCCCTTTCCGCCGGGATACGGATGTGTCCGTAATCGTAGCCAATGGTTTCGCAATAGATCGAACGCAGCGTTGCGATCGCATCGTGTGCATTTCCATTGCTTTGTTCCTCGGGCAGGTTCAAAACATTGGCTGGCAGGTTGAGCAGATCCTCTTTCTGCAGCCCATGAAATTCAAGTGTCAATAACGGGTTGTCTACACGCTCATTATTCAGCGGATTCAAATTCGCGGAGAGATATCCATACGCGCGGATCGCCTGGGCGAGGTTCGCTGCCGCAGTTAAGGCGAGCAGGTCCCGGGTCGCGGGAATCGCAGCTTGCTCTTCCTCAGGAGCCCATTGCTCGAAGAGCTTACGCGTTGCCTCATCCACCGAAGATGGATCTTTCCTGTATTTTTGATGAAGCTCCAATATATATCCCAGATTGGGGCCATGAAATTCTTTTTCGAAACTCATCTCAAGATCTTCCTAACCGTCGCTGATGTATCGTATTAAGTAGGACTAAAGATACCAGATTTCTGCGCTTTGACAAGTTCCATCCAAGCGGGCTGAAATCCGCGCTCATCGTTCAAATGTTTAACGAAGCGGCTGGAAAATTCAAAACAAATTAAAGAATTGACTAGACAATAGAATAGAGGGTAAAATGCAGTTAATCCATGCAAATATATAAATTCGTTGTGCAATCCAACGGCCAGGATCCAAGATCCACCCATTATATGAAGGAAGCCCAGGCATTGGGCCTGCGCGCCTTCCGGCATATCGCCGTCCAGGACCTGTACTTTATCGAGGGCCAACTGTCGCAGGAAAATTGCAAACAGTTGGCCCTCAAACTTTTAACGGACCCGGTCACTCAATCCAGCTCCTGGATGGAGATCCCTGCGCCTCTTTCTGCGCCCCAGCCTGCCGCGTCCGTCGTGGAGATCGCCCTGCGCCCCGGCGTGACCGACCCAGTCGCAGAGCAGATCGTGCGCGCCGCACATGAGCTTGGCTTCGACGGCGTGCAGCGCGCGGCCACAGGACAGAGATTCCTGATCGAAGGCGCTGACGAATCCACGGTCGAAAAATTAACGAAACGTTTGCTGGTCAACGACGTCATCCAGCATTGGGCCATCGGCGAGATCGCGCCGTCTTTTCCACAAGAGACAGAGTCGAGCGGCGCAGTGGAGATCATTCCGATCCGCAACCTGAAAGAAAGTGAACTACTCAGCCTCTCCAAAGATCGCCGCGCTGCATTGGACCTTGCCGAGATGAAGGCCATTCAGGATTATTTCTGCGAAGAACAGCGCGACCCAACAGACGTTGAATTCGAGACCATCGCGCAAACATGGAGCGAACATTGCGGGCATAAGACCTTCAAGGCAAAAGTAGAGATCAGCGATGAGAGAGCAGAGAACAGTAAAAACTCCACCGTCGACTCTCTTATAAAAACATATCTTAAGTCTGCCACAGATAAGATCAATGCGCCGTGGGTGATTTCCGCATTTGTGGATAATGCCGGCATCATCGACTTCGACGATGAATTCGAAGTTTCATTTAAAGCCGAGACTCACAATCATCCTTCTGCGATCGAGCCGTTCGGCGGCGCGAATACCGGCGTGGGCGGCGTGATACGCGATGTGTTGGGCGTGAGCGCAAAGCCCATCGCCAATACAGACGTCTTATGTTTCGGGCCGCAGGATATGGACCCGAACACATTGCCGGAAGGCGTCTTGCATCCACGCCGCGTTCAATCTGGCGTGGTGGCCGGTGTGCAGGATTACGGCAACAAGATCGGCATCCCAACCGTGAACGGCGCCATTCTTTACGATGAAGGCTATACATCCAACCCATTGGTGTTTTGTGGATGTGTTGGCCTGGCTCCAAAAGGAAAACACGTCCGCACCCCGCGCAAAGACGACCGCGTGATCGTGCTGGGCGGACGCACCGGGCGCGATGGACTGCGCGGCGCGACCTTCTCCTCCATGACCATGGACGCGCAAACCGGTGAAGTGGCCGGCGCTTCTGTGCAAATTGGCGATCCCATCACCGAAAAGGGATTGATCGACATCATCACACGTGCACGGGACTTGGGGCTGTATCACGCCATCACAGATTGCGGCGCGGGCGGGCTTTCCTCCGCTGCAGGCGAAATGGCATCGTCCATCGGCGCGGATATCGAGCTTTCCGGCGTACGCCTTAAATATGCCGGCCTCGCTCCATGGGAGATCTGGCTCTCCGAAGCGCAGGAACGCATGGTGCTTGCGGTTCCAGCTGCAAATATTCAAGCCCTACAGGAACTTTGCGATACCTTCGATACTGAGTTAACCGATATCGGATTCTTCACGGGTTCAGGCCGCTTGGTGATCCGCTACAATAATGAAAAAGTGCTTGAGTTGGATAATCAGTTCTTGCATGATGGCATTCCGCAGAGAGAGCTAAAAGCAGTTATAAGAGAACAGAGAGCAGAGAACAGTCGTGTGGTCGATGGTCTGTCATCCGTCGTCAATGTAAAAGAAACCCTGCTGAATCTTCTTTCATCTCCCAATATCGCAAGCAAAGCCTCGGTAATCAGAATTTATGACCACGAAGTGCAGGGTGGCACGGTCATCAAACCATTAACCGGCATCGAAGCAGATGCGCCCTCGGATGCGGCCGTGATCAAACCGATCGGCACAAAGGGCACGCGCGGCATTGTGCTCTCGAACGGGATCAACCCCGAATACGGCAAACGCGATGCCTACAAAATGGCCTGGTCTGTGATCGACGAAGCCATTCGCAACGCGGTCGCCGTCGGCGCAGACCCAAGTCGCATCGCGATCCTCGACAATTTTTGCTGGGGCGATCCGCTCCGCCCAGAGACAATGGGCTCGCTGGTCGAGGCCTGCCGCGGCTGTCACGATGCGGCCTTGTTCTACGGCACACCTTTCATCAGTGGCAAGGACTCGCTCAACAATGAATATCTCGGTTCTGATGGCCAGCGTCACGCCATCCCACCCACCCTGTTAATCTCGGCCATCGGTATCATTCATAATATCAATACCGCCATTACAATGGATCTGAAAAACGCCGGCAACTTTATTTATCTTGCAGGTGATTTCAAAACTGAACGGGTAAATGTCCCGGACGTGCCAGAATCTACTCCTCAGGTGTATCATGCCCTGCATCAAGCCATCACGCGCGGGCTGGTCAAATCTGCACATGACTTAAGCGAAGGCGGTCTTGCAGTGGCCGCGGCGGAGATGTGCATCGGTGGGCGTCTCGGACTCGATATAATAAATTCAGTCGCTCTTTTCACTGAAGTCAACGGCTGCCTGCTCGTCGAAGTTTCACCAAAAGATGCAGCCGAATTTGAACAAGGGTTCGCCGGCCTGCCGCTCGTGAAGATCGGCGAGGTCACAACCGATCCATCGCTTAAAATCGAAGATGTTGAAATTCCTCTCCATGAACTAGTCAAAGCGTTCAATGTATTTGCATAACCCATGAAACCAAAAGCGCTCGTCCTCCAGGCACACGGAACAAACCGCGATCTCGACGTGATCGAGGCGTTGACCCTCGCGGGTGCGGACGCGGTCGGAGTCCCTCTTAACGACTTGTACAAACAGAAAAGTCTCTGGCGAGATTTTCAACTGCTCATCCTGCCCGGCGGATTTTCCTACGCAGATGCCCTGGGCGCGGGTAAACTGCTGGCCATTGACCTGACCTCTTATTTCACCGATGAGATCACGGCCTTCGTGGACGCCGGCAAACCTGTGATCGGCATCTGCAACGGATTCCAAGCATTGGTAAAATCGGGGATATTGCCGGGTAAAGGGGTAAAAGAGGAAAGAGGAAAGAAGAATTCTGCGACCACGTTGACTTTTAACCAACAAGGTCATTTCGAATGCCGCTGGGTGAACATCAAGCCGGTCTCTCAAACATGTATCTGGACGAAAGACCTGAGTGAAGACATCACCTGCCCGATCGCTCACGGTGAAGGTAATTTTCAAGTGAACGATAAATCATTACTCTCCACGTTCGAGTCGCAAGACCAAATCGCCCTGGCCTATATTAATCCCAACGGTTCGGCAGCAAATGGCGAATACCCGGCCAACCCGAACGCCTCCGCTCTCGATATCGCGGGGATCTGCAATCCGCAGGGCAACGTGTTGGGATTAATGCCGCACCCGGAGAATCACATCCACGCCTGGCAGCACCCACGTCATACGCGCGGCGAGCGCAACGGAAGCGGGTTGAAGTTGTTTGAAAATGGTGTAAGGCACGCAATCCAGGCATAATTTACTTTTAGATGGAGTAATCATGGTTTCACAAAAAGAATTATTAAAATTGATCTCCCAGGCACTTAATGAGACGAATCTGCCTTTGGCCGGGAAACAATCCGGCAAGGTGCGCGATTGGTACGACCTGGCAGATGGCATACGACTGATCGTCACGACCGATAGGCTATCCGCATTTGATATCATCCTGGCACAGGTCCCCTACAAGGGCCAGGTGCTCAATCAACTCTCTGCCTGGTGGTTCGAGAAAACAACAGACATCATCCCAAACCACATCATTTCGATACCGGACCCAAATGCGGCGGTCGTGCGCACGGCAGAACCGATCCTTGTGGAAGTGATCGTGCGCGGCTATATCACGGGAGTGACGTCCACGGCGTTGTGGTATCGCTATTCGCTGGGCGAGCGCGAGATCTATGGGTACACCTTCCCCGATGGATTGCAAAAGAATTCCGCTTTGCCCGAACCGATCATTACGCCCACCACCAAGGGTGGCGCGACCGGTCATGATGAACGCCTGACCTGTGCAGAGGTCGTGGAAAAAGGTTTGCTGGACCAAAAGACATGGGATCAGGTCCAGTCCGCTGCGCTGGCTGTGTTCAAGCGCGGGCAGGAGATCGCCAACAAGGCCGGCTTGATCCTTGTGGATACCAAATACGAGTTTGGGCGCGCCGCAGATGGAAGTGTGGTGCTGATCGATGAAGTGCATACACCCGATTCCTCACGTTTCTGGAAAGCGGATACATATGAAGCGCGCTTCAAGGCAGATGAAGACCCGGAGAATTTCGACAAGGAATTCGTGCGTATCGCTTATGCAGACAAAGGCTATCGCGGCGATGGTGAGATCCCTGCCATGCCAGCCGATCTTTGGGCATCAGCCAGCGAACGCTATATAAAGATCTATGAACTGCTGACCGGTGAGAAATTTCAACCGGGCAGTTATCCAGTGGAACCAAGGCTCGTTGAAAATTTGAAGAAAGCCGGAGTGATCTAACTCATGACGAAACCACTCGTTGTTATTTTGATGGGCTCCAAAGCGGACATGGAACATTGCACAAAGATATCCGAGGCCTGCAAGTCATTTGGCCTCGAGGCGGTGATGCGCGTTGGGTCCGCACATAAAACCGCAGAACACGCGCTGGCGATCCTGCGCGAATACGAAGCGGACGCGCGTCCGAAGGTATACATCACCGTGGCCGGTCGCAGCAACGCGTTGAGCGGATTCACCGACGGCGCGGTCAGCGCGCCGGTGATCGCCTGCCCACCACCATCTGATTCGTTTGGCGGCGCGGATATCTATTCATCGCTGAGGATGCCCTCGGGCATCGCGCCCGCGGTCGTGCTGGAACCCGTCAATGCGGCGTTGTTGGCCGCGAAGATCCTCGGGCTGGTCGATGCATCGGTGCGGGAGCAGGTAAAGGCGAGTCAGAAGCGGGCGGCGGAAAAAATCCTGGAAGACGACAAAAAAATCCAATGAACGATCCAAAGGCAGGTGCCATGTTTCATGATGATGACCATCCAAAAGAAGAATGCGGTGTGATCGGTGTGTTCGCACCGAATGAAGATGTAGCAAGCATGGCGTTCTTCGGCCTGTTCGCGCTGCAGCATCGCGGGCAGGAGGCGGCTGGCATTGCCGTGGCCGATGGACAGGCGATGTCCATCTATAAGAACGTGGGCCTGATCTCACAGGTATTTGGCCCGCATACTTTGGATGGGTTGAAGGGACATTATGCGATAGGGCATACACGCTATTCAACAACCGGATCTTCGACTGCGCGAAACGTTCAGCCATTCATGATCGAGACGATGTACGGGCCTCTCGCGCTCGGACACAATGGAAACCTGGTGAACTCGGTGGAATTGCGGCAACGCCTGCTCGAAGACGGAGTGGGGCTGTCATCGTCATCTGATAGTGAAGTGATGACGATGATGCTGGCGCGCGCGCAGGGAAACACGTGGAGCGAACGCATCCAATCCTGCATGAAGGAATGGATCGGTGCGTACTCGCTGGTGATCCTGACGCGCGATTGTGTATATGCGGCGCGTGATCCATGGGGATTCCGTCCCTTGTGTGTGGGCTGGCTGCCCAACGGCGGATACGTCACGGCATCTGAAACCGGCGCGTTGCACACATTGGGGTGTGAAGCCATCCGTGAAGTGAACCCCGGCGAAGTGGTCACGCTATCAGATAATGCATTGGTCGTGCATCAGGCGCTGCGGCCGCATAGCCCACTGGCGCGCTGCGTGTTCGAGAATATTTATTTTGCCCGCCCAGATCATGTGTGGGATAACCAGAGCGTGCATCACGTGCGTCAGCGATTGGGCGAGGAATTGACCCGCGAAGTGAACGTCGAAGCGGATGTGGTCATTCCAGTGCCGGATTCATCGATCCCGGCCGCGATCGGTTTTTCACGGCTGAGCGGCATCCCCTATAACGACGGCTTTGTTAAGAATCGTTTCGTCGGGCGCACGTTCATCGAGCCCACCGATTCGCTTCGCAAGCGCGGCGTGGCCATGAAATACACCGTGATCAATGAGAACGTCTTGAACAAGCGAGTGATCATGATCGATGACAGCATCGTGCGCGGCAATACCACCGGGCCATTGATCAAGCTGCTACGCAACGCCGGTGCAAAGGAAGTGCATGTGGCCATCACCTGCCCGCCGATCAAGCATCCATGTTACATGGGCGTGGACATGGGTTCGCATGAAAACCTGATCGCTCACAAGCGAACCGTGGACGAGATCCGCCAGATGGTGAATGCCGATTCACTCACCTATCTTTCCGTCGAAGGGATGATGCGCGCCGTGGGACGCACCGAGGGGTATTGCCAGGCGTGCTTTACCGGTCAATATCCGATCGAGATAGATGCCCAAAGTGTAAAAACAGGTTTTGAGCGGAGCCTGAAATAGGGATGAATGTCCTGATCATTGGTTCCGGCGGGCGAGAACATGCGATCGCATGGAAGGTGGCCCAATCGCCGCGATTGACAAAACTTTACATCGCGCCCGGCAACCCGGGCACTGCGGCTTGCGGGGAAAATGCGGCCATCGATGTGAGCGACCATAAGCAGGTCATCGGCTTATGTAATCAAAAAAAGATCGACCTGGTGATCGTCGGCCCGGAAGTGCCGCTGGCAGATGGGCTGGCAGATTCGTTATCGGCGGAGGGCATCCGCTGTTTTGGGCCGAAGCAGGCCGCGGCGCAGATCGAGTCGTCCAAGGTCTTCTCGAAAAATTTCATGGCGCGGCACCGTATCCCCACGGCGCGTTATGCGGCCTTTAATCAATTGGACGAAGCGCTCGGATATTTGGACCGCGTGGATTATCCGATCGTAATCAAGGCTTCAGGGCTGGCCGCTGGCAAGGGCGTGGTCCTGCCCGAAACCGATGAGGAAGCCGAGAATACACTGCGCTCGATCATGATCGATAAGACCTTTGGGAATGCCGGCGAGGAAGTGGTCATCGAGGAACGGTTAAATGGTCCGGAAGTTTCCTTGATGGTTTTCACCGACGGCGAGACGATCATCCCAATGCTCGCTGCGCAGGATCACAAGCGCCTGCTGGATGGCGACAAGGGGCTGAATACCGGCGGCATGGGTGCCTATGCGCCTGCTCCAATTTTTACAAAAGAATTATTGAACGAAGCAATGGACAAGGTGTTACGGCGCGCGGTCGATGGACTGCGACTCGAAGGGATGCCATTTGTCGGCGTTCTGTATGCGGGTCTGATCCTAACCGAGAGCGGATTCAGCGTCCTGGAGTTTAACGGCCGTTTCGGCGACCCTGAGACCGAGGTGGTGCTTCCATTATTGGAAACCGATCTGCTGGATATTTTGAATGCCTGTGTCGATGGAACATTGAATGAGATCACCATCACCTGGAAGAATGGCGCGGCAGTTTGCGTGGTACTGGCTAGCCAGGGCTACCCGGAAAAAGCGGCAGCCGACCAGCCTGTAACATTTGGCGAACTGCCTGCCAATGTCGTTTGTTTTCACGCCGGCACAAAATTGGAAAAGGAAAAAGTATTCACCTCTGGCGGACGTGTCCTTGCCCTGACAGCCTGGGCTGATGATATTGAATCTGCCATCGACATTGTGTATTCAAATATGAAAAACGTTTCCTTTGAGGGCATGCAGTATCGCAGGGATATTGCCCATCGCGCATTGCAAGGGTCGAAATGACAAAATCCGATTACGCCTCCTCCGGCGTGGATATCGACGCCGGCAACCGCGCCGTGGATCTGATGAAAGATGCAGTCAAATCCACCTATACCCCTGCTGTTTTGGCGGGCATCGGTTCCTTCGGCGGGTTATTCGATGTTTCGATATTAAAGGAAATGAAGTCTCCTGTTCTGGTCGCTTCGACGGACGGCGTTGGTACAAAAGTCAAGCTGGCTTCCTCCGTGAGACGTTATCGCGGCATCGGGCATGACATCGTGAATCATTGCATCAATGACATTCTGGTACAGGGAGCGCGTCCGCTATTCTTCATGGATTACTTCGCCACCTCCAAACTTGACCCCGAACAAACGGCTGAAGTGGTGACTGGCATTGCCAAAGCCTGCAAGGAATCAGGCGTTGCCCTGCTTGGCGGCGAGACCGCAGAAATGCCGGGGGTGTATCAGGCAGGTGAATTCGATGTCGCAGGCACAATCGTCGGTGTATTGGAACGCGATGAGATTCTTCCGCGCAAGGATCTCAAAGCCGGCGATGTGCTCATCGGCTTGAAATCCAGTGGTCCGCATACGAACGGATACTCCTTGATCCGCAAGATCTTTGCAGATACGCCGCTTGAATCTGTAATTCCCGAACTTGACAGTTCACTTGCCGATGCCTTGCTTGCTCACCATCGTTCTTACTTCTCTGTTCTTTACTCTCTGCTCTCCGAAATCAAAGCCCTTGCTCACATCACAGGCGGCGGGTTTATCGAAAACATCCCGCGCATTTTGCCTGATGACCTGGATGCAAAAATCCAAATTGGTTCATGGCCGGTTTCTCCTTTGTGGGCTCTCATCCAGCACCGAGGAGAAGTGGACGCAGCTGAAATGTACCGTGTCTTCAACATGGGCATCGGCATGATCGCGATTGTGGATAAAAACACCGTCGATAAAGTACAAAGTCTGATCCCCGAAAAGACATTTGTGATCGGCGAACTCGTCAAAGGCAATAAGAAAGTTGAATTTATCACTTAAAGGAATCTTCATGTCATCATCTCTTCCCCTTCGTTACGGCACCAATCCCCAACAAGCGCCCGCGCGCGTTTTCATGAAAGACAGTTCCGAACTGCCGATCACTGTCCTCGGCGGTTCGCCCGGTTATATCAACCTGCTGGATGCGATGAATTCCTGGCAGCTGGTGCGCGAGCTTAAATCCGCGCTCAACCTGCCGGCGGCTGCCTCTTTCAAGCATGTCAGTCCATCGGGGGCTGCAGTTGCAACACCGCTATCCGACACGCTCAAGAAGATCTATTTTGTCGACGACCTCGAACTCTCCCCTCTCGCAACCGCGTACGCGCGGGCCCGCGGCGCAGACCGGTTGTGCTCGTTTGGGGATTTCATCGCGCTCTCCGATACAGTGGATGTTCCCACGGCAAAACTGATCGCACGCGAGGTCTCCGATGGCGTAATCGCACCGGGTTATGAGCCAGCAGCGCTGGAGATCCTCAAGAATAAAAAACAGGGAAAATATGCCATCGTACAGATCGACCCGGCTTATGAATCTCCTGCCCTCGAGACGCGCGAAGTGTTCGGCATCACATTTGAACAGGGTCATCACAATCGCATGGTGACGCCCGCGGACTTTACCAATATTGTCACGGAGCGCCGCGAGCTGCCGCCCGAGGCGATCCGCGACCTGACCATCGCCTGGATCACGCTCAAGTACACACAGTCCAATTCGGTTTGTTATGTCGTGGACGGCCAGACCATCGGCGTGGGTGCCGGGCAGCAATCACGCATCCATTGCGTGAGGCTCGCAGGCCAGAAAGCGGATCTCTGGCGACTCCGTCAGCACCCGGATGTCTTGAATTTGCCATTTAAACCAAACATCAAACGTCCGGACCGCGACAACGCCATCGACCAGTTCCTGCGCGACGATATCACCCCCAACGAAAAAGCGAATTGGGGCGATATTTTTTCTTATGCGCCGCGGCAACTGACCCTCGATGAAAAACATGAATGGCTTTCCAAACTGGATTCTGTGGCCCTCGGTTCGGATGCCTTCTTCCCCTTCCGCGACAGCATCGACCGTGCCGCGGCCAGCGGAGTAAAATACGTGCTCGAACCCGGCGGCTCGGCCCGCGATGATTCTGTGATCGGCGCCGCGAACGAATACGGTATGACCATGGTCTTTTCGGGTGTAAGATTGTTCCATCATTAGGTCGTTGTTACCCCGCTGGTCGAGTAGGCGCGAAGCGTCGTACCGAGACCCAGCGCCAAGGGAGTTCATGTCCAATCGTCTTGTCATCCTCATCTCCGGAAACGGCTCCAACCTGCAGGCCATCCTGGATGCCTGCGCGCGGAACGAACTCCCCGCCTCGGTCGTCGCCGTGATCTCGAACAACGCCGATGCCTATGGCCTCGTGCGTGCACACGAAGCTGGAGTTCAGGCGATTCATTTCCCCAAGCTTGAAAACGAATCGCGCCGCGATTACGACGCCCGCCTCGCCGAAATGATATTGACCTATACGCCGAATTACATCGTGCTGGCCGGCTGGATGCGCATCCTGACATCCGCTTTTCTCGAACATTTCCCGAACCGTGTGATCAACCTGCACCCCGCCCTGCCCGGCATGTTCCCAGGGATCAACGCCATAGAACGTGCCTATGAGGCCTTCAAGCAAAACCAGATTGGCCATACCGGGGTCATGGTTCACTTGGTCCCGGACGAAGGCGTGGACAACGGTCCCGTGCTTGCGAGTGAGGTCGTTCCGATTCAACACGGCGATACAGTTGCATCCTTGGAAGCACGTGTTCACAAAGTTGAACATGTATTATTGATCAGCGCACTCAAAACTATTCTCACCACAAAGGACACGAGGTAACACAAAGGTTTTCCTTGGTGTCCCTTTGTGTCCTTCGTGGTTAAAAAAAGGAAACCTTATGCCTTCAGCCATCCTCTCCGTTCATGACAAAACTGGAATACTCGAATTCGCCAAAGGACTTGCCTCCCTCGGCTGGACCTTGCTCGCCTCCGGCGGCACCGCAAAATTATTGCGTGAAAACAATATCAAAGTCACTGAAGTGGCAGATTACACCAAATCGCCTGAGATCCTCGGTGGAAGAGTTAAGACTCTTCATCCTGCGATCCACGGTGGCTTGCTCGCGCGCCCAACAGACGAAGACCATCAGCAATTGCTTGACCTGGGTTGGGATTACATCGACCTCGTCGCGGTCAACCTGTATCCCTTTGAGCAAACTATCGCGAAGCCAAATGTCACTTATGAAGATGTTATCGAGAACATTGATATCGGCGGCGTCACGCTCATTCGCGCTGCGGCGAAGAATCACGAACGGGTCACGCTTGTCTGCGATCCTGCAGATTATGCATCTGTATTAAGCGCCCTTCAAAAAGGCGAGAGCCCCTTTGAGCTGCGCAAATCCCTTGCAGTCAAGGGATTCCAATCCACTGCACATTATGATAGGGTCATTTATGAATGCTTAAAAGAACGGGCCGAATAACAAGGAGACGATCTAATGAATGAAGAACTGTTCAAATCTTTTGACTCGCTCACGTTCGATGATGTCCTCATCGTACCTGGGTACACTGAAGTATTACCGGACCAAACGGACGTGCGCGTCCAGCTAACACCCGGGATCCAACTCAACATTCCGCTTCTCTCTGCGGCAATGGATACGGTCACCGAGGCACAGTTGGCGATCGCATTGGCGCGTGAAGGTGGCATGGGCATCATTCATCGCAACATGCCGCCCGATGCGCAGGCTGCTGAAGTGGAAAAGGTCAAGCGTTCGCAGTCCGGCATGATCGTCGAACCGATCAGTTTATCGCCCGATGCGCTGCTCAGCCGCGCCGAAGAGATCATGTCCACGTATCATATCAGCGGCGTGCCGATTACAGATGCGCAGGGAAAAATCGTCGGCATCCTCACCAACCGCGATATCCGTTTTGTCGAAGCGGAAGATTACAACCTGCCCGTCAGTCAGTTCATGACGAAAGAGAATGAACTTATCACGGCCCGCATCGGTATATCTGCAAAGGATGCAAAGGACCTCCTTCAAAAGCATCGCATCGAGAAACTTCCGCTCCTGGATGAAAAAGGAATATTGAAGGGCCTGCTCACCGTCAAGGACATTCAAAAGGCGCGCGATTATCCAAACGCCTCAACCGATTCACAAGGACGCCTGCTGGTTGGTGCAGCAGTTGGGGTTGGCAAGGATGTTGAAACTCGTGTGGACTTGATGCTCAAGGCAGGCGTGGACGCTGTCACGATCGATACCGCCCATGGACATTCCAAGGGCGTGCTCGAAGCGATACGTCGCATCAAGAGCGGCTGGAAAGACTTGCCTGTCATCGCAGGGAATGTAGTCACAGCTGAAGGGACCGAAGCGCTCATAAAAGCAGGAGCAGACGCGATCAAAGTCGGCGTCGGTGCGGGTTCCATCTGCACCACGCGTGTCATCTCGGGCGCGGGCATGCCACAGGTCTCCGCGATTTTCGAATGTGCGCAGATCGCAAGGAAACATGGCGTTTCCGTCATTGCCGATGGCGGCATCAAATTCAGCGGCGATATTGTCAAAGCGATCGTTGCAGGCGGCAATGCTGTGATGCTTGGCAGCATGCTGGCTGGTCTCGAAGAAGCGCCGGGCGAGGTGATGTTATATGAAGGTCGTCGCTTCAAGGAATATCGCGGCATGGGCAGTATCGGGGCAATGAAAGGCTATGGCGTGGATCGTTATGCCACCGGCCAGGGTGGAGGCGGCAAACTTGTCCCTGAAGGCATCGAGGGTCGCGTGCCCTACAAGGGCGCGCTCGGCGAATATGTGTATCAGCTCGTCGGTGGTCTGCGCTCTGGCATGGGCTACGCGGGAGCAGCGTCGCTCGAAGACTTGCGCACCAAAACGCGCCTCACGCGCATCACCAATGCGGGCCTGATCGAAAGCCATCCTCATGATGTTATTATTACGAAAGAAGCGCCGAATTATCAGCTAAACCAGCGCTAAAAGTATTCGCCCTGCCGTCTCGCATGATTTGCTAAGCAAATCACGTGCCGCCGTGCTACGCGGCACGAACGGTGAGCGGAGCGACCGCAGGTCGCGCAGTCGAAGGGCAACTATCTAAACCAATTATGACACTACACCTCATCTCACCTGTGGACGGACGCTATGCGGAACTGACCGCGCCGTTAAACGGATACTTCTCCGAGTTTGCGTTCCTGCGCGATCGCGTGCGCGTCGAGCTGGACTATCTGGCTGCGCTTTCCAAAACCGGCATTTTCCGCGCACTGACAAAGGCCGAGTCTGCACAGCTTGACTCCATTAAATCGAATTTCTCGATCGCCGACGCCGAATCCATCCGCGTACACGAGCAGAAGACACGTCACGACGTAAAGGCCATCGAATATTTCCTGCAAGATAAATTACAAGGCGCATCCGACCTGTTACCCTGGCTGCACTTCGGGCTGACCTCTGAGGACGTGAACAATATCGCACAGGTCATTGAATTACGCGACTCGCGCGATTCTGTATTACTTCCGGCATTGGATTCCCTGATCGATACGCTGCGCGGCTTCGCCAAAGAAAATCGCGCGCTTCCCATGCTGGCGCGCACCCATGGACAATTCGCCGTCCCCACCACTTTGGGAAAAGAAATTGCCGTTTATCTTGCAAGACTCAAAAAAGCCCGCGACGAGATCGCCGCGCATCGTTTTGAAGCCAAGCTGACAGGCGCGGTCGGGAATCTCAACGCCCTGCAAGCTGCCGCTCCACAAATCGACTGGCTTGCTTTCGGGAAAAATTTCATCGCAGGATTCGATCTCGAATCGAATATTCTGACCACGCAGATCCTCCCCTACGATAACTGGGTACGTTACTTCGATGCACTGCGATTGACCAACTCCATCCTGATCGATTTTTCGCAGGACATCTGGCGTTATATCAGCGACGGCTATCTCAAGCAGGCAGTCGTCGAAGGTGAGATCGGCTCCTCGACCATGCCGCAAAAGGTCAACCCGATCGACTTTGAAAATGCCGAAGGCAATCTGGGCGTGGCAAATTCCCTGTTTATACATTACGCACAAAAACTGACCGTCTCGCGTTTACAACGCGACCTGTCCGATTCAACGGTGCGCCGCACGTTTGGGACGGCGCTTGGGCACACGCTCGTTGGCTGGGTCAATCTCACACGCGGCATGGGCCGCGTCGCCGCGGATGAGGAAAAGATCAAAGGAGATCTGAACGCCCATTGGGAGGTCATCTCTGAGGGCGCACAAACGATCCTGCGCGCGGCCGGCCGTGCCGGCGCATATGAGTCACTCAAAGAACAGACGCGCGGCCGCGTTTTAACAGAAGCAGATTACAGGTCCTGGTGCGAAGCGGTGGATGTGGATGAGGAAACGCGGGTGCGATTGAAAAGCCTGTCGCCGGAATCCTATATCGGCCTCGCCATCCAGTTAACAGATAGTATTTTAGATTAAACATGTCGTTGCGAGGAGCCACGTAGTGGCGACGAAGCAATCTCCGCGAGAAGAAGGTTGCTTCGTCGTCTCGGTCTCGATACGCTCTTCGAGCTACTCGACCATCGTCTCCTCGCAACGACATTTGAGAGCTTGCCAAATCCCATTCCCGTTGGTATACTGCCAGTCAATATGGACGCCTTGAACCACAGCCACCATGTACATCATCACAAATCCCCGAAAGGCCGGGCGATCCATTTTCGCGTACCTGCGTAGAGTATCAGGTTAACGTCATTTGGTTTATCAACCCCCGGTCTTTGGCCGGGGGTTTTGTTTTTCCCATTCTGTATAAAGGACTTATCATGCAATCACAAAATATTCGACTCTCCCTCCCATCGAAAGGCCGCCTACAGGACGGCGCGCTGGCGTTTTTGTCCGCAGCCGGCTTCCCGGTCTTCAAGCCCAACCCGCGCCAGTACCAGGCTGAGATCCCGGCGCTGCCGGATTTGGGCGTGATCTTTCAGCGCCCCGGCGACATCGTCGTCAGTGTGCGTCAGGGCAGCGTGGACTTTGGCATCACCGGCCTCGATGTGATCGAGGAGAAACGCGGCGAGAACGGCGATATCCTCATCCTGCACGACGGACTGGGTTTCGGGCGTTGTACGTTGACTCTCGCCGTTCCAGAATCCTGGGAACAGGTAAAAGACCTGGCCTCACTTAAAAAGTTTTCTGCTTCGCTGCCCGGTCCGTTGCGCGTGGCAACAAAATTCCCGGTCCTGACTGCGCGCTTTTTAAACGGGCACGATATCCCTCATACATTGATCGCCACTGAAGGCACGCTCGAGATCGCGCCCACCATTGGCTATGCAGATATCATCTCCGATCTCGTTTCCTCCGGTCAAACGCTGCAAGATAATCGCCTGCGGCCGTTGCCCGACGGGGTCATCCAACCCTCACAAGCCGCGTTGATCGCCAACCGCAAGACGTTGCAAACCCGGCCCAAGGCGCTTGAAATGGCGCGCCGCCTGCTCGAATATATCGAGGCATATTCACGCGCGAAGGAAAATTTACTCGTGATCGCCAACATGCGCGGCGAAAGCCCGGAAGCGATCGCGCAAAAGATGTTCACACAGACCATTGTTGGCGGTTTACAGGGGCCCACCATCAGCCCGGTCGTTGTACGCGATGGTGAAGCAGGTTGGTATTCGGCAACAGTCGTGGTACGCCGCGATCATCTTCCACAAGCCATTACAGAGCTTCGGGCCATTGGTGGCAGCGGCATCATTGTTTCGCCGGTCACTTATATTTTCGAAGAAGAACCGCCGCGTTACAAGGCCATGCTCAAAGCATTGGAACAGGCGAATCATGCTTAGACAATACGACCCTCAAACCGCAAGGCAGACTCTGCTTAAACGCATCCCGCCGGATGAAGTTGCCGTAAGTCCACGCATGTTGGATGGCATCGCGGAACTCTTTGGCGAGGTATTAACCCCGGAGCAGGCTGTTTCAAAAATTTTGAACGACGTGAGGACGAATGGGGACTCAGCGCTTCGAAAGTGGACTCAGACTCTCGATCAGATCGACCTCGAACCTGCTCCCGTTTCGAAGGCATCGCTCCAGGCTGCGTTAGATTCGATCTCCCCTATCCAGCGCGCCGCCTTGGAAAAAGCCGCCGCGCGCATCGAGGCATTTCATCGTAGTCAGCCGGTCGCTTCGTGGTTCACAAATGAACTTGGCGGCAAGCTCGGGCAGATCATTCGTCCCATCCAGCGTGTGGGACTGTATGTCCCCGGCGGCACGGCTCCCCTGCCATCCACCGTATTGATGAGCGTCATTCCTGCGCGTGTGGCAGGCGTGAAAGAGATTGTGATCGTTACGCCGCCCTCGCTCAGGCCGCCGTCCCCGGCGGGGACGCCTCCCATTAACCCGATGATCCTTGCAGCCTGCGCCATCGCCGGCGTGGACGAAGTCTATCCTCTTGGCGGCGCACAGGCCATCGCCGCGCTGGCTTATGGAACGAAGACGATTTCTCCAGTAGATAAAATTTTCGGCCCTGGCAATGTATTCGTCACGCTTGCGAAGCGGCAAGTCTTTGGCGTGGTAGGTATCGATGGGCTGGCCGGCCCGACGGAGACGATGGTTATTGCAGATGAGTCCGCCAACCCAGCCTGGGTCGCCGCGGACCTATTGGCACAAGCAGAGCATGACGTACTGGCCTCTGCCATTTTGCTGACGCCTTCACAAGGGTTGATCGAAAAAGTGCAGCTTGAAATTGCGCGGCAGATCGAAGCATGTGAACGTGCAGAGATCATCGCGGCTTCGCTGGAAAGTCGCGGCGGCGCTGTGCTAACCCGCGATCTCGATGAAGCAGTGCAATTGGCAAATGATTACGCACCTGAACACCTGGCTCTTTCGATAAAAGATCCATCGCGTTGGGTGGATAAAATCAACAACGCCGGTGGCGTATTCATGGGCGAGCATTCCTTTGAAGTGCTCGGGGATTATTTGGCCGGCCCCAGTCACGTGATGCCAACCGGCGGCTCTGCCCGTTTCGCATCCCCACTTAATGTATTGGACTTCGTCAAGATCATCAGCCTGATCGGCCTGGACGAAAAGACCGCACAGGAGATCAGTCCCACCGCCGCAACGATCGCGGAAGCCGAAGGGCTGGATGCACATAAAAACGCTGCATTAATTCGATTGGAAAGATCGTCATGAAAATTCGCACGCATCTCGAATCGTTACCGCCTTATACGCCAATCGAGCCGTTCGAAGTGCTATCCGCACGGCTTGGGCGGAGCACAGAGCAGATCGTCAAACTGGATGCGAACGAGAATCCATATGGTCCATTACCCATTGTGCGAGAGGCATTGGGAAACCTGGATTTCCCGCATATTTACCCGGACCCGGAAAGCCGTGCATTGAGAAAGTCCCTTGAAGAATTTACAGGCGTCCCTGCAGAATATTTATTGGCCGGTTCCGGCGCGGACGAGCTCATCGACCTGCTGATGCGTGTGATGCTTGAGCCCGGCGATTGTGTGCTCTCATGCCCGCCGACCTTTGGCATGTATTCCTTTGATGCCGAGTTGAACGCGGCGCGCGTGATCGAAGTCCCGCGCTTTGCAGATTTTTCACTGGATATGAAATCCATTCGTGAAGCAGTCGAGGCTAACAAGCCAAAAATTCTTTTCATCGCCACACCCAATAACCCGGACGGCTCACTCCTCGACGCAAAGATCATCGATGGGTTATTGAGCCTGCAGGTGCTGGTAGTGCTCGATGAAGCCTACATTGAATTTGCAGATGATAATCTGGGCGCACAATTGAGCCGCATTCGCGAAGTACCATCGCGTGAAAACCTGGTCGTGCTGCGCACGTTCAGCAAATGGGCCGGGCTGGCCGGCTTGCGCATCGGTTACGGTGCTTTCCCTCAATGGCTGATGCAGACCTTGTGGAACTCAAAGCAACCCTATAATGTAAACGTCGCCGCGAGCATCGCCGCGCAGGTCTCCCTGGCTCACAAAGATGAACTGACCAAAGTTGTCGCAAAGCTGCGAAACGAACGGGCACGTTTGTCCGCGGCCTTGGATGAGATATCATACTTACAAACCTACCCAACGCGCTCGAATTTCATCCTGTGTCGCGTGATCGAACACGATGCAGCTCAATTGAAAACCCAGCTGGCGCAGGAACATGGCATTTTTGTACGCTACTTCAACAAACCCGGCTTGCGCGATCATATCCGCATCAGCGTGGGCCGACCAGAAGATACGGATGCATTAATCAAGGCTTTTAAAAATTTGTAGATACCCGGTGGTCGAGTAGCCCCATGCTTGTGGGGCGTATCGAGACCACTGCATTCATGAAAATTGCTTTGTAAACCTTGTGGTCTCGATACGGGCTTCGCCCTACTCGACCACCGAGAATTTATTGAAACAAGGAGCGCACATGAGAACCGCTGAGATATCACGCCAGACAAATGAAACGCAGATCCGCATCGATCTCGACCTCGATGGCAGCGGAAAACACGAGATCGCCACAGGCATCGGATTTCTCGACCATATGCTCACTCATCTCGCTGTCCATGGGCTGTTCGACCTGGTCGTGCAGGCGAAAGGCGATCTCGAAATAGACACGCACCACACCGTGGAGGATGTCGCGCTCACATTGGGCCAGGCCTTTGACAAGGCACTGGGTGATCGCAAGGGAATCGTGCGCATCAGCGATTGCTTCGCGCCGATGGATGAAACACTGGCACACGTTACCTTGGATCTATCCGGCCGTCCCTATTCGGTCATACAGGCAGAGTGGCACACTCCTTATGTGGGGAATATTCCCACAACCTTATTTCCGCACTTCTTCGAGTCTTTTGCCGTGACCGCTCGCTGCAATTTACACGCGCGCGTGCTGTATGGCCGCGACGACCATCACCAGGCCGAGGCGCTCTTCAAGGCCTGGGCGCGTGCGCTGGATGCCGCCACCCAGATCGACCCGCGCCGCGCAGGAAGCATTCCATCCACGAAAGGGACGTTGACGCGATGAACGATACACAACGCCGAAGGCGTGAAATGTTTATGGATTTGCAGATGAATTGTGATAAAACCCCGAAGGGGTGTCATGATTTGGAAATGCCATACCACCCCATCGGGGTTTGAAATGGATTCTCGTTCAATCTTCTTCTAGAATTATTCCATCCCTTCGGGATTGTGGTGAAAGGAAGTGAAATGAAGGAAGTGATCTTGATCGACGCGGGCACAGGCAACCTGCGTTCCGTGCAAAAAGCATTGGAGAGTTTGGGCGCGAACGTTCAACGTACAGATGATCCCCAAAAGGTGCTCTCCGGCAAACGCGTGATCCTGCCGGGTGTGGGCGCCTTCGGGGACTTCATGTCCGGGCTGCGCGCCCGCGGACTGGACTCAGTTATTAAACAAGTGGCAACGCGCGGTATTCCCCTGCTGGGCATCTGTGTTGGGATGCAGGCGTTCTTTGAAATCGGCGAGGAGATGGGTCAACACAGCGGGTTGGGATTACTCCCGGGGCAGGTGGCGCGCTTTGAGACGATGCCTGGGTTAAAGATCCCGCACACGGGGTGGAATCAGCTTGAGGTTAAGAAAGACTCGTCGTTATTTAACCAGGTAGACGCCGGGGCGTATGCCTATTTCAATCATTCGTATTTCTGCCAGCCCGGAGATCCATCCGACATCATTGCACGAACAGATTATGGATCGTCTTATGCCTGCGCGGTACAACGCGGGAATATTTACGGCGTGCAGTTCCACCCGGAAAAAAGCCAGGCCGTTGGCCTGCAGATCCTGAAAAACTTTCTGGAAGTCTCATGAGCAGCTTTACGATCTATCCCGCAATTGACCTGCGAGGCGGCAAAGTGGTGCGGCTCAAGCAGGGCGACCCCGGCCGCATGACCTTCTATAGTGACGATCCGTTGAGGACGGCACGGCACTGGCTTGAAATGGGCGCCCACTGGCTGCACGTGGTGAACCTCGATGGTGCTTTTGGCGAAAACGATTCGAAAAATCACACGGCACTTGAGTCGATTTTGAATGTCGTAAAGGAATTCGATGCACGAGTTCAATTTGGCGGCGGCCTGCGTTCGCTGGACACGATCGAGGGAGCCTTGAATTTGGGTGTTAGCCGTGTGGTGCTTGGCACGATCGCGATCGAGAAACCAGAAGTGGTCGCCGACGCAACAAGCAAATTCGGCCCGGAAAAAATTGCCGTGGGGATCGACGCGCGCGATGGACTGGTGCGCGTGCGCGGCTGGAAGGACAACGCCGGCATACCCGCGACGGACCTCGCATTGCAAATGCAAACCATCGGCCTGCGCACTGTCATTTTTACAGATATCAGCCGCGACGGCCTGGGCGAAGGCCTCAATATTCGCGCCACGCGCGCGCTGGCGGATGCATCGAAACTGGATGTGATCGCTTCAGGAGGAGTGCATACGCTGGAAGACGTGCACGCGGCGCGCGATGCAAACCTGGCTGGCGTGATCGTGGGGCGTGCGATCTATGATGGGTCGCTGGATCTAAAGGAAGCGATCGATGAGGTTGCAAATGCTGGCTAAGAGGATCATTCCCTGTCTCGACATCAAGGATGGACGCGTGGTGAAGGGCATCAACTTTTTAAATCTACGCGACGCCGGTGACCCCGTGGAACAGGCGCGTTTATATGATGCACAGGGCGCCGACGAGCTGGTCTTTCTGGATATCTCTGCAACCCATGAGGGCCGCAGGACCACGCTTGAACTGGTGGGACGCGTGGCCGATACGGTTTTCATGCCATTGACTGTGGGCGGCGGCATTCGTGAAGTGGACGACATGCGCAATCTACTTTTGGCCGGCGCAGATAAAATAAGCATCAATTCGGCGGCCGTGAAAACCCCGCAGCTTTTATCAAAAGGTGCCGCGCGTTTTGGCGCGCAATGCATTGTGCTGGCCATCGATGTGCGTCGCAAAGATTTATCGGGCTGGGAAGTTTATGTCAACGGCGGGCGTATTCCCACGGGAATCGATGCGCTCGAATGGGCGGTGCGCGGCGTGGAACTTGGCGCAGGCGAGATCTTGTTAACCAGTATGGATGCAGATGGTACTTTGGCCGGTTATGATCTGCATCTGACTCGGGCCATCGCAGAGGCTGTCACTGTCCCAGTCATCGCGTCGGGTGGGGCTGGTACTGCCTCCCATTTTGCCGAGGTGCTGACGAATGGCAAAGCAGATGCCGCGCTGGCCGCTTCGCTCTTTCACGATGGCAAATTGTATATTCCCGATCTGAAAAAACAATTGCAATCGCAAGGTGTGCCAGTTCGCATTTAATGTTTGTCCAGCAGTCGAACTGCTGGACGTCGTGAGGAAAATCTATGGAAACAATAGCCTCTGAAAGTATAAAGTTCGACGCGAATGGCCTGATCCCCGCGATCGTGCAGGACGTGGATACAAATGAAGTGTTGATGATGGCTTATGTCAACAAGGAAGCCTTGCAACTCACATTCGAAACCAGGGAAACACATTTTTGGTCACGCAGCCGAAATGAACTATGGCGCAAGGGTGAAACATCTGGAAATGTCCAAAAAGTGATCGAAGT
This sequence comes from uncultured Anaerolineaceae bacterium, assembly GCA_964549865.1. Taxonomy (GTDB): domain Bacteria; phylum Chloroflexota; class Anaerolineae; order Anaerolineales; family Villigracilaceae; genus Villigracilis. The sequence continues at coordinate 3,752 of CAZJYB010000035.1, read as the reverse complement.
CCGCGTCGATTGCGATGCCGATACCCTGCTTATTCTCGTTCAACCCGCTGGGCCGGCATGCCACACCGGAAACCAGACCTGCTTTTATCGCAAGTACAAACCCTAAAGGTTTTTCTGTCAAACCGGATAAAGGATTCACAGAAATTTATTAGTAAATCATTTACTTGATCACAAATAAAACCTTTAGGGTCTCATAATATGGAGAATCAATGAGCATTCAATGGCTGTTCGACATCATCGAAGATCGTAAAAATAATCCAGCCGAAAAATCCTATACATCCAGCCTCTTTGCAAACGGCCTGCCGAAGATGGCGCAAAAGGTCGGTGAAGAATCGAGTGAGGTCATCGTTGCGGCGCTTGCACAGGATGACCAGCGATTGATCGAAGAGATCGCAGACCTCACCTATCACACGCTGGTTCTATTATCGGCACGCGGTTTGAGCCCGGCGAATGTATTGGCGGAGTTGGAGAAGCGCCATAAATGACCAAAATCATTTTGCTTGATATCGATGGCGTCCTGGTGCATCCCGGCGGGTATCGCGCCGCGCTGCGCGCTGCCATGAATTATTTTATTAATTTAATGGGTTTGGCGGATCTTGACATCCCCGAAGAAAAATTAACTGAACTGGAAAAGCGAGGGATCTCCAGTGAATGGGATATGGTGCCCCTTTTGCTCGCCTGCTTATGGACCGATATCCTGTCGCGCGTACCCGGGCTGGATCTGCCCTCAGACTTATCCTCCGCTGCCATAAAGATCGGCAGATATTTGGATGGATACAAGCCGCCGGACATTATGATCCCTGAGTTTGCATTGATCCCCGGCCAATATCCGGCAGAGGCAGCTTTGCAAAACGGATGCTTCTCCGCGATTCCGGTTGAACTGCGCAAAAATCTTCTGAACGGATCGCGCGATGTTCATGCTTCGCAAACCACGCGCCTGTTCCAGCATTATTCGTTGGGAAGTGAAAGGTTCAGCCAGACGTACCACCTGCCGGCCGAGATCAAAACAGAGTCGCTGCTACTGATCCATGATCGATCGAATATCAATGAAGCCATGCGGGCAAAACTGCTTCAGCCCGGGAATTACCCGGTTGGTTTTAGTGCCCGCCCATGCGGGCCTCCACGCAAGGCTGGCATTTCCGCATCTGGATACGCGCCGGAAGCAGAGCTCGCGCTCGAGCTTGTGGGCCTCGCGCACATTCCATTAATGGCCTTTGGCAAACTGGAATACCTGGCTTCGCAACATAAGCTTGCCCCTGCCACCCTGGTCAAACCATCGCCTATTCACGCCCTGGCGGCCGTCATTGCTGCATTCACGGGAGATGAGTGGCTGGCATTACAGGCCACCTACAACTGGCATCAGACCGGTCAGCTCACTGAGCTCGTCGCAAACCTACCGCGATCGTTTGAATTGATCGTGATCGAAGATACGCTTGGCGGGATCAATTCGGTGAGAGCTGCCGGTGAGATATTACAACAAGCAGGACTCAATGTGACAGTGCGGGCCTTTGGGTTGACTTCAGGAAGTGCAGCCAAAGCCGCTGCATTCGAGAAATTTCAGGTGCCCTACTTTACAGACTGGGAAACAATGATCGCAGAGATCGGTCTGTAATTTTTTACTTTCAGCAATTTACGTTTTCCCGCCCGTGGCTTTTGCCGTGGCCGCGGAACGCGTATGCACGTCCAGTTTTTCGAAGACCGATTTCAAATGCCGTTTGACCGTGTTCGTGGTGATGACCAGTTTTTCCGCGATCTCCTTATTTGTCAGCCCTTGTGCCAGTAAATTCAGCACCTCACGTTCGCGTTCGGTGAGAGCACCCAGTTCGCTAAGTGATTGATGCGTAATTCTGGTTGCTTCCACTACACGGCGAAACGCGGCGCGGTCAAAAGCCTGTTTCTCGATATAAGCAGATATCGAATGTTCGGAATAGATCCGCTGGATCTCTTCAGGTTCGGTGATCCCGCTGACAACGATGGTTGCAATACCATTGGCGCGCGTGGTGGTCAGCAATTGATAGCCATCCAGACCCTGATCAACTGCACCCTTTTCCCAGGTACCGCCGTTTGTCTCCTTGAGCGACAGGTCGATGACAGCCAGTGAAAACTTTTCTCTGCGCAAATAGCCAAGAGCATCCCCAAAGCTACCACAAGTACGCACCTGAAAACCGGTGTCGCTTAATAACTCCTCAAGAATATTCCGCCAGCCGGCATCATCATCCACAACCAGGGCCTTTTCATTCGGTTGTTTGGCCGGCAGGCCCCCTTTTGCAAATGAGGAAGAGCCGACAATTACAGAAGCGGGCGCGTCCACATGCGGAGGGCTGACCAGGATTCGATATACAATGTCGCGAAATTGACTGCGATGGAAGCTTTCCTTGCGCAGAAATGTAAATGCACCATAATCTGTCAATGCTGTGACAGCCAGTTCAACGGTTGCAAAACCAGTAAGAAGGATCGTGCGGCAATTGGGGTCCAGCCGGCGAACCGCATCCAGCACTCGCAAGCCGTCGTAGTTATTATGGTCGTTCGGCGAGAGGGAAAGGTCCACGACAGCAAGACGATGAGGTTGAGTCTTGAGACTAAGGGTGGCACCATCCAAACTCCCGGCAACATCCACTTCCAATCCACAATCTGAAAGGATCTCACTCAGGATCTGCTGCCATGAATGGTCATCCTCGACGACCAGTGCACGCAAAGCGGAGGGTGTCATGATCCGTCCTCCGTGCATGGCAGACGCAAGCGGAAGGTCGTTCCATGTTCACCGTCGCTCTCGACCGCGACGGAACCGCCGAGGCGGTTCATCAGAGTCTTTACCCACCAAAGGCCAAAACCCAGTTTCCCCGGGTGCTTTCCAGCGCGAGCTGAAAAATCCAGCTCGAAAATCTTGTCATGAATTTCAGGTGAAATTCCCGGGCCGCTATCACTAATGGTGATCTCAACCCATCCAGACTCTGAAACACCTTCGATATTGATCGCACCCCTGCCCTGCATCGCATCAACGGCGTTTTCGATCAGATTCCTGAATACAAAAGTAAGGCTTTGGCCGCCCGCAATGACCTTTGGCAGATCATCCAACCCCTCGGTCTTAATTTGAACACCGGGCGGCAACTCTGTGGCATCGATCGCGTCCCTCACACGCGAGGCCACATACACCTGTTCCATGCGAATGGGCCGCAAATGGGAGAGGTTTTCCTGCACGATCTGCATTGCCTGCATGGCACTGTGTTCGATCTCGGTCAAATTATTGGCAAGATAGGGATCTGCCTCCAGCAGCTGGCTGTATTTATCCTGAATGGCCTGAACGCGTACCGGGATGGCACCCACCTTATTATTCATGTTATGCAACAGGTTTGCAGAAATATCGCCGACAGCGGCGAAGGTCTCCGCGGTCCAATGCTGCTCCTGGGATATGCGCAAGGCCTCCTGATGAGATTCATTCTGCACGGCCAGTACGGCATAATGGGCAAGACACGTAAGAACCTTCTCGTCCCATTCAGATTCAGTAAACCGGCTTGTCTCCGTGCTAAATACACTAAAGGCACCCAAGGCTTTGCGTTCATCCCCGATCAACAGGGGCACGATCAGGGCCTTGGACCAGTCGGATGTGGAGTCTGTATTCTCACTTCTGATTGTTCTTTTCTGCTGAATGGCCTGCTCCATCAGGCTTTCATCAAGGATGATATTTTCCTCATACTGATGTTCACCGTTGGAAGCAGTCAGCTTCAATTCACTATCCACCAGCAGCCAGATGG
>CAZJYB010000034.1:0-28451 GCA_964549865.1 uncultured Anaerolineaceae bacterium | reverse complement strand
CATTGGGTGCCGCATTGGCAAAATGCAAGACCATGAGAGTAAGGTTTATAAACCCTACCCGGCTACGCCTGGAGGACGATGTACCACTCGCTGCGCTTCGCCCTTACACCCTTCGGGTGCGCACGCGGCAGGATGCTTTGCGAGGTAAGATATCCCGCTCCACTTCGTTTCGGGGACCTTGTCGCAAGCCGTTGGGCAACCTGTCTTTCAAATCAAAGAGCCTCCAAATCAGAGATGCGGATCATTTTGAAAAAGGTCAATTACTCATGAATGATGAAATCAAACGCCAACGCCTGCTCAAGATCCTTCTCATCGCCTGCATTGTTGCTACAGCCATCCATTTTACAGATAACTATCTTTACTTTAAACAGTATCCTCAGCCGGCCTGGATCACTCCATCTTTGGTGTACATGTCGTGGACAATTTGGACAGTGATTGGAATTGCGGGTTATTGGCTATATAAAAGTCGGTGGTTTTGGTTATCCTATGTATGCCTGGTGTTCTACTCGTTTAGTGGATTATCCAGCCTGGGGCACTATCAACATGGAGCCCTGTCTGAATTTTCGCTGAAAATGCATTTTCTCATTGTGGTAGATGGGCTGGCAGGGTTGGCAATTTTGGGATTTACACTTTGGTCAAGTTTGATTCTGCGGGAACAGTTCAGATCTCCAGGCATAAGAGTTTGAATAATTTGAGGTACCCAATGCCGCCAATCGCTCACTTCGCAATTTTCATACTTGTATCGGCCATCGCGTTCATCGGACTTCTAAGATTCACGCTGCGCAAGCGGCCAGAAACGCCGTCAATGAAAAAGATCTACGCCGTTACAGCGGTGGTGGTTGTAGGAGGAATGATGCTCGCCAAGTACGGCAATAATTTCGGTCTTCCGTGGTGGATTTACTATACAACCCCCGCGCTGCTCACCCTGTTGCTTCCGCCAGTTGCATTTCACATGAACAGGAGCGAGGTCCTTCCCTACCTGTGCCTGGCGTTTCTGATCTCACCGGTGATCCACATTGCTTTCTCATTCTTTGTCGGCTGGAAGGAATATATGCCTTTCATTCCGATTCCCTCGATCTGGGAACTTCTTCAATAACGCCCTCTCGCACCGGGCTCCAACATTAAGTCAAGGAAAATTTCAAATGAAATCACAACTCCCCTCTGCCATCGTCAAACAACTTCGCCGCAAAGTTGACCTGGACGAATACAAGGCCATCCGCCAACTTTGGATAGATCACTCCATCGCCGAGGACTCACGCGATATCCCCGGCCTGATGGCCACGCTCACCGACGATTGCGTTTATACCGTCGTAAATGGCGGCGTGAGTTGGCATGGTAAGGCCGGCGCGACGCAGTTCTATCAACAGCTGCTTGCTGCATTTCCCGATATTCATTTCGACTTGCAGCATATCGTCATCGGCCCCCAGGGTGTATTTGAGGAAGCACATGTCACAGGCACATATCAATCCCAGTGGCTGGACATGCCTCCACCGGATGGTCAGGCCATTGAATTCGATGTGGTGATCCTGTTCCCTTGGGATCCCAAACAGCGGCTATTTAGCGGAGAGCGGGTTTACTTCTTTAATATCGGTCAAAAGTAAACCTTTGAGAGATTCGGTATGAATACCCCTAGATGGTTTTTTTTGTTGTATTTATTCATTGCCCCAATCATCGTTGCTGTGTCCCAGGCATCGATCCTTGAGTTTCCAACTGTGAGCGCTCTTACAGGGTTGCCTTACGACCCCTTCCCACGGATATTTTACTTTCCGGCATTGATTGGCTTCTTTTTATTGGAGATCGGCGCGATCACGACATCCATTCTTGCAACGATCAAATACAGGAACATCCCCCGTGGATTTGGAATCGTGATCCGAGTTCTTTCGCCTTTTATATTCCTCTTCCTGTTCTGGTTCGGGATCAATCTGTCACAGCGGACTGTGATCCTCGATTATCTAAATGCGGTCAACACCCACCAATTGTCCCTGCTTGGGATGTTCTATCTGCCGGGGATGCCGGAGGTATTCCCCAAATTGGGATTCCTTCCGTTCTATGTGATCATCGCTGTTGGCATTATCGGACTGCTGGCTACGATCGTTCAAAGCTACGTGGTTTTGGTTGAAAAATCTCGATAAATCCATGCCCACCCTTTTCCTCCTTTGCGGGCTGCCAGGCTCCGGTAAGACCGCACTAGCCAAACAACTTGAAGAGTCGCAACCTGCATTAAGGCTGTGCCCGGATGAATGGATCGCATCCATCTTGGCTGATGCACATGACCTCGCCGAACTGGACCGCCTGCGTGACCCGGTCGAGTCTTTGCAATGGGGTCTTGCAAAACGTGCGCTGGTGCTTGGCATCAATGTGATATTGGAGAACGGGTTTTGGTCACGGGAAGAGCGTGTCAGGTACAGGTTGCAAGCAGAGGAATTGGGCGCGCGCGTAGAATTAAGATACCTCGATGTCCCTCGCGAGGAATTATGGGAGCGGCTCTCTCAACGCAATGTGAATTTGCCGCCAGGAACATTTGCGGTGACAGAAGAACAACTTGATCGATGGCTAAGCTGGTTCGAACCTCCAACCCCGGATGAACTGAGGTAAAGGTCATGGCCGTGATTTTTTGCTTAATCAAAGCCTGATATAATCCGGGCGATGAATCCGAAACGTTTAATAATCATATTCATGCTGATCTCCGTGCTCATGTTGGGATTGTGGCTGCCCGCCAACGCCGCGCCCAGCGTGCAACAGCAATTTTTTACTGCCACGCCGGGGCCGGACGGCCGCATCATCCACATCGTAAAGCCCGGCGATAGCTGCTCACGCGTGGCACTCCTGCATAATATTTCAGTGGAACAGCTCCGCCAGTTAAATTCGAAGCTGGATGAGAATTGCACCATCACTGAGGGACAGGAGCTGCTGATCGGCATTGTCTCGCTGGAAGGCTCGCCTACTGCAGGGCCATCCCCAACACCGGCGGCGCCGACTGCATCGCCCACACCTTTTACAGGCACAACCGAGATATGCGTGCTGCTTTTCGAGGATACGAACGGTAATTCACTACGCGAAGAGACCGAGCCCGCCATCGCTGGCGGCGCGGTCAGTGTGACCGAAAATAACGGAGAGTACTCCGCCTCGCAGAATACGACCATCCCAGCGGACCCGGAAGCCTATCAGGGCATTTGTTTCGCGACCGTTCCCGAAGGAAGTTACAACATCACCGTGGCCATCCCGGATAACTACAACGCCACCATGGAACTTAATTATTCGCTGCAGGTCAATGCGGGCGACCGCGCCTTTGTCAACTTCGGTGCGCAATCACAGGATGTAGTGGCAGACCCGGGTGCAATAGAAAATTCGCCATCAGGCGGCACTTCTCCCTGGCTTGGTATTCTGGGTGCTTTCTTCCTGCTGGGAGGGGGCGCGCTCGGATATTTCGCATGGCGCGCGGGAAAACCCGAGAGTAAATTGGCAGGTAGAGGCGGCCTGTTTAAAAGATAGGCAAAAGATAAAAGTAGCGGACGTTTGAAACGTCCGCTACTTTTTTAGATGAAATGTTTTTCGATGGACGGGGGAATGGCCGAGCGATTTGATCTTCCTGCGATGAAATAGTGTGCCATATCCCTTGTGGCGCGAAAAGCCATATTCCGGATAATTTGAATCCAGACTTGCCATCAACTCATCGCGTGCGGTCTTTGCAAGGATGGAGGCCGCCGCAATGCTTAATGATTTCTGGTCGCCTTTCACCAGCGCGGATTGCGATATGTCCAACTCAGGGAGTTCGAGCCGAAAATCGGTAAGTAAATATTCTGGAAAATGGGAAAAGGATTCCAGCGCGCGGCAGGCGGCAAGCCGCGTGGCCGGGACGATGCCGATCCAGTCGATCTCGTCTGCAGAAGCAAAGCCAACGCCCCATTCACAGGCGACATCCTTGATGCGCGGTGCAAGTTCGCGCCGTTTGAGGGGGGTCATCTGTTTGGAATCGCGCGCCCCGCTCAAGGTCCGCGCGAGAAGCGGCCCGTCCTCCGGCAGGATCACTGCCCCCACACAAACAGGGCCAGCCAGCGCGCCGCGTCCTGCTTCGTCCAGTCCCGCAATGTGTTTGTAGACGCGCCAAAGTTCCTGCTCAAATGACAGGTCAGGGTTTGAGATCATAGCGACCCGACAGGGCATTGACGTGCACGCGGAAGATATCCCCGATCATGCGCAGTGCGTCGCGCACCGCGTTCACCTTGCTATCCGCATCGAAATACCATTGAATGGGGATCTCCTGGATGCGCAGCTTTTTTCTGCGCGCAATATAAAGCAATTCAAAGTCGAAGGACCAGCCGCTCAGGGTTTGTTGTTCAAAAAGATTCAATGTGCTTTCCGCCCGAAAACATTTAAAACCACACTGGGTGTCGTTGAGCCCGGGCAGGATCAGCAAACGAATAATAAGATTGACCGCCCGCCCGCCCCAGTGACGATAGGAGGGTTCGTTGTAACGAACTGCACCCGGGGCCTCACGCGAACCGATGGCGATGTCAAAATCAGAGAGTTGTGGCGGCATGAATTTCTGGATCTCCTCGATGGGCATGGAAAGATCGGCATCGCAGATAAAACGATATTCGCCATGCGCAGATAACATGCCGCTGCGCACGGCGTTGCCCTTGCCGCGCAGTTCTTCATGGATCACGATCAGATTCTCATTTTGCGATGCATACTCGCCTGCGATCTGCAAGGTGCGATCGGTGCTCCCGTTTTCAACAACGAGCACTTCATAGGAATAGGACTGTTTTTCAAGGAACGCAAAAACCTGTCCCAGTGTACGGGGCAGGCGATTTTCTTCGTTATATGCCGGAATGATGATCGAAAGGAAGGGAGTGGACAAAGGAGAATTTATTGATTCATCAGGAATAAACCGGCGCCGATCAGGAGACAGACCTGGCAAACCAGCATGACCGTCAGTATGGTGACTTGCATTGTGGTCATGCCAAAGACCTTGCCTTTTCGCTGGGAGGGGTTGGCGCGTGGCGAACGTCCTTGTTCACCAGCGGGTTGCGAGGGATCCTCTTCAAAGGCAAAACCAAGATCATTCGTATCAAGAGGCTGCGCCTGCTCAGATGCATTAAAGATCGCCTGCGCACGCGAAGCGGCAGTTTTCTGCTCAGCGGGTTGCTGGGCCGCCGCTGCAGGCTCCTCGGGCGGGCGCCCCTCAATGATAAGATCGGCCATGCTGTAGGCAATATCGGTGCGCCAGACGGGTCGCGCTTGTAACTGGGAAGTGGCGAACTGTTTGATCGCATCGCTCATCACCACGCGCGCCGTCGGCCGCATGGATTCGATGTGCGCACCCGGATCCGCCGCGATCAACACGGGTTCCACCGCCGCAGGCAGGTCAATTCTCTGGCGTTCCATGTAAATCTGTACTGCGCGCGCGTAACGAAAGACGCGATTGAGCAAATTGATGCTGGCAGGCCGGGCAGCGCCGTTGACCACTGTATTCCACTGATCGCCCTTGGCCTCATAGAAACCTTTTACCGTGGTGACATGAATGACCGTCACTCCACCCGGGCCCAGCAGGATCATGGGGATCACGATCTCGCTATTTGGCAGCGTGAAATTACGGATCAGAACAAAGCCTTTTTCCAGCACACGGTCCAGCTGGGCAATGACCTTTTTCTGCGCCTCCAACTCGGCCGGCCAGCTCAACCCGAATTTCAACATTCCTTGAATTCGGTTAATAAAGCTTAACTGGCCATTTTCGTCATGCAGGGGGGTTTTATCGATGATCTTCATGGAATTTCACAAACCTAAAAAACCGGGGCTCCATCGAGGGTATCGCTGGTGGCATCCGGACGGGTCGAAATCCACTCATGGTCATTCTGTTTCACAAGCTGTACTTCAGAGCCGAGCTTGAATGTGCTCGCCTTTAATTCTTCGCGCGAGCCCACTGCAAACCGTTGTCCTTTTTGCAGGCGTTCCACAAGCGTCTTGCGCTCGATCAACACGTAGTCGGAGAATGTAGCCCCGCGGCGCTCATAGGCGCGTACCATGACGATCTGACCGTTCTTATAACGCACAGCTTCAATCACACCATCGGGTTTTCTGGCCATTCGAGATTCTCCAAAGGTATTTTAGCACACAGAGGCACGGAGTCATGGAATTAATATCCCTCGGACTCGGTGCCTCTGTAAACTATTGGGGCGACAGGATTCGCATCGTCCCCCCTGTGGGGAAACCGGTGCCTTCGTCTCTCTTCGTACAGTTTGGTCGGGGCGACAGGATTCGAACCTGCGACCTCTTGCTCCCAAAGCAAGCGCGCTAGCCGGACTGCGCCACGCCCCGATGAAATCAACTGGACGAGTATAATGCGAAGGATGAAAACCCGTCAAGCTACTCTTTTTATTGCCTACCTCGCGCTTCTTGCCGCACTTTCAGCCTGCTCCACATCAAATGAAAGAATCCCCACCCAAACATTGATCCCCTCAACTTCAACCTTAACCCCGCAGATCACTTTAACCCCCAGCCTGGTCCCCGCCACGCCTACGTCCACGCCACTGACCTGCCTGACAGACGCGGGAGAGATCAGGCAGGATGCCATCCCCGATACAATCCCACCGCAGGAATTTCTTATCTATCTCCCGCCCTGTTACGGCGAATCACAGGATCGTTATCCGGTCCTTTATCTCCTGCACGGACAGACCTATAACCAGGATCAATGGGTTCGCATGGGTGTGCCAAACATTGCAGATCAACTGATCCATTCGAGAGAGTCGATCCCATTTATGGTTGTCTTCCCCGATGACCATTATTGGAATGTACCCGCAGGCGCCAGTTTTGGCTATCGCCTGATCAATAAGATCATTCCTCACATGGATGACCACTATCGCACGCTCACAGACCGCCAATATCGTGCGCTCGGCGGCCTCTCACGCGGGGGCGGCTGGACAGCGCAACTTGGGTTCGAACATCACGAACTGTTTGGCTCGCTCGGCCTGCACTCGCCCGCCATTTTCCAGGATGATGCCCTGTTCATCGAAGATAATATCGAAAAGATCCCGCAGGAAGAGCGGCCACGCCTGTGGTTGGACATTGGCGATGCCGATAAAGAGCTGGGCCGAGGACGTCTGCTGGAACAAACGCTCACGCGCAACGACTATTTGCATGAGTTTTACGTATTCTCAGGCGACCACACAGAGACCTATTGGGGCGCGCATGTGGACGAATACCTGCGCTGGTATACAGAAGCCTGGCAGGAAACAGCAGATCAATAAGATATAATCCTTGCAATATTTCCAGGAGAATACATGAACATATTCGTGACAGGCGGCGCGGGTTACATTGGGTCAGCCACCGCCGAAGCATTGATCAAGGCAGGCCATTCCGTTACAGTGTACGACTCATTGGTGACCGGTCACCGCGGCGCGGTTCCCACAGGCGCAAAATTCATCCATGCAACCCTGGACGATAGTCACGCACTTGCCGAGGCGTTGACGATTACAAAATATGATGCCATCATGCACTTCGCCGCGTTCATCGAGGCGGGTGAAAGCATGAAGGATCCCGGTAAATTCTTCCGCAATAATTTTACGAACTCATTGCAATTGATGGAAGCCGCCGTGCAAACCGGCATCAAAAAACTTGTTTTTTCATCCACCGCAGCAGTATATCGATCGAGCGAAAGCCCCCTCACAGAAGACTCTCCCATCGGGCCAACCAACGTCTACGGACAGACCAAATTGATGACCGAACAGGCTTTGGAATGGTATCGCCAGATCCATGGGCTGCATTTCGCCGCGCTGCGTTATTTCAACGCCTGTGGTGCCCTGCCCGGCCGAGGCGAAGCGCACCAACCTGAATCACATCTGATCCCGCGCGTGCTGCAAATCGCGCTCGGGCAGGCTCCCTCTGCCACCATCTTCGGCACAGACTATCCCACGCCGGACGGCACTTGCATTCGCGATTACATCCACATTGCAGACCTGGTCTCTGCGCATCAACTCGCGTTGAACGGGCTGGAAAAACAAGACAAGCTGGTCTATAACCTCGGAAGCGGGAACGGGTTCTCGGTCCGTGAGGTGATCGATACCGCGCGTAAAGTGACGGGACACGCGATCCCGGCGGTCGAATCCCCGCGCCGGCCCGGCGATTCCGCGCGGCTTGTAGCCTCCCCTGAAAAGATCATCAGCGAACTCGGCTGGAAACCGGAACACACAAATTTACAGGAGATCATCTCGAGCGCCTGGGAGTGGCACCAGTCACATCCCAATGGATATAAATAATGGACTTAACCACCTTCCTTGTTGTTCTTATCGGTTGGATCTTTTCCCTGTGCCTGCATGAGTTCTCTCACGCACTGGTCGCTTATTACGGCGGCGATACCACCGTGAAAGACAAGGGTTATCTCACTTTCAATCCGCTTAAATATACACATCCTGTTTTTTCTTTGCTGCTGCCGCTGCTCTTTTTGATGATGGGCGGCATCGGCCTGCCCGGCGGCGCAGTTTATATCGAACGGTGGAGGCTGCGCGGCCCACTATGGGAGACCGCCGTTTCCCTGGCAGGGCCTTTTGCCAACGCGGTCCTCGCGTTAATTCTCGGGGTCGTTCTGCAGGTCGCGCCGGTCACTGCCTCGGGCATTTGGCCGGGGGTTGCCTTCCTTGCATTTTTACAGATCTCTGCCCTTGTGCTCAATCTGATCCCCCTGCCACCCTTCGATGGATTCGGCGCGATCGAACCCTACATCCCCATGGCCATCCGTGAAAAGCTCGCGCAAATGCGCGGCATGCTATCGTGGGTCGTTATCCTGCTATTTTTCGGTTTTCCTTCTTTCGCAAGGTCGTTTTGGAGCTTCGTGAGCCTGTTGGCAGAGCTTGCCGGAATTCCTCTTGAACTTGCAGGGGTGGGACTCGATCAATTCATGTTCTGGCAATAGAAGGACACGCCTCCATGGATCATGGAGGCGTGTTTTTTTAAGTCGTTTTCGGGGAAACTTCGCTGCTGGCATTTCGTTTCGGTTTCCCAGTGAGATTCCCGAGCATCATTCCTCCGGCAAAGAAAATAAATCCCAGAGAGGCCACACACAGGCCGCCCAGGATCAACGGGGTTGCCCATTCTGCCTGAGACGTGGGAATCTTCAACGTTCCTTCGATCGCATGCGCAACATCCACATAGAAATTATCCCTCGATGGTCTGACCATGTAGAAAGGGTCGTCCGGCTTTCCAATGAATGGGCTCAGCCTCCACGTCATTTGCGTACCCACGAACCCGTACAGCAGGATCCACAAAAATAGAATTCGCTTCCCAAACATTTTCAGCGCATCGTCGCGTGTTGTTTCCACAAGCGTCATGCCGCGCCAGAGAAAATAAACCCCGATCCACGCGCTGATCCCCACAAATGCGACGGCAAGCAATTGGAAAAATTCATAGTGGGTCGAGGTCAGTACAAAGAACAAAGTGATCGGCGCAAGCCCAAGCAGGAGAAATGCAGTCACGCTTATCCCCGCCAAAACAACGGTCAGGACCTGTATCATCTTAAGCGGAGTGCCCAGCAATGCAAGCGAGAAGAAGTACAATGCCGGCAGACAAAACACCATCGTTGAAAGAAATAATATCGGCACTTTGATCGCGGCAGATACGGCTTGCAAGGGTTCCTTTGCAAGACCCACTGTAAATCCATAAGCCATGAACGAAAGCAGGGATACCAGGCTTAACGTCCAGGCCTTCGGGCCGACATTCTCGTTTCTTTGAATGCTGCGGAAGAACTCATCCGGATTACGCAAAAAGTCCGGCATGATCGAAAAGATCTGTTTCATTTGATACTCCTATTTTTGGATTTTGTTGCTGAAGGGGATTGTCGTGGAGAACAGCTTGCAGGTGCTGGCAAATTCTCTCAACAGTTTCCAAACCCTATCGGCGTGAAAAATCGATGTGCCACAGTCTTTACAAATCAAAACAAACTGGTTATAATAGTGAATAATTTCACAATATAGATAATGAGGCATCCATGAACACAATCCACCTCCCCCATGTCGTCATCGTCGGTGCAGGGTTCGCCGGGCTCGAAACCGCCCGCGGCCTGGCTAAAGCGCCTGTGCGCATCACCATGATAGACAAGCGCAATCATCATCTCTTCCAACCCTTGCTGTATCAGGTCGCGATCGCCGGCTTGTTACCCTCGCAAATTGCCTATCCCATTCGCACCATCTTTCGCAGGCAAAAAAACCTCACGTTTCAAATGGGCAAGGTCAGCGCGATCGACCTCGACGCGAAATATATAAAGTTGAACGGTTCCGTGATCGCCTACGACCATCTTGTTCTGGCGGTGGGCGGGCGCACGAATTTCTTTGGGTTGGATTCCCTGGAAAGAGACGGCCTTCAGATCAAGGATATCGAGACCGCGGTCAAGACCCGCAACCACCTGCTCTCGATGTTCGAGCGCGCGAGCAGTGAGGCGGACGCGGAAAAGCGCAAGGCATTACTCACCTTTGTGATCGTTGGCGGCGGGCCCACAGGCGTTGAAAGTGCAGGCGCGCTGATGGAATTGATCACCCACGTGATGGTAAAGGATTATCCAAACCTGAACTTAAAGGATGCGCGCGTGATCCTGCTGGAAGCAGGCCCTCACCTGATCAATCCCTATCCGGATGAATTACGCAAAGCCACTGTCAGGCTTTTGAAACGCAAGAATGTGGATGTCCGTTTGAATGCAAAAATGGAAAATTTCAATGGCCACCGCGTAACGCTGGCCGATGGCGATGCCATCGAGACTTATACGTTGATCTGGACGGCGGGCGTGAAAGTTGCTGAACTTGTGGACGACCTGGGAGTGGAACAAGCCAGCGCGGGACGAGTACGCGTCGAACCGACCTTGCAGCTGCCCGGGCATCCCGAGGCCTTCGTCATCGGGGACGCGGCTTTCCTGCTCAACGGAAATGCCCAGCCGCTGCCGATGTTATCGACCGTTGCCATTCAACAAGGGAAGATCACCGCGCAGAATATTCGCCGCATGATCAATCACAAGCCCCCGGTTAATTTTCATTACAAAGACCCCGGCCTGCTTGCCACCATCGGGCGGAACGCCGCGGTGGCGCGTATTTGGGGGATCTCCTTCAGCGGCTTCATCGCCTGGGTGATCTGGGTCGTCCTGCATATCTATCGCATCATCGGCTTCCGCAATCGCATCATCGTAATGTTCAACTGGGCCTGGGACTATTTCTTCTACGAGAATCAGGTACGGCTGATCACGAAGGAATAAGCTTATACGTCATTGCGAGGGCGATGCTTTTCGCCCAAAGCAATCCCGACATATGGAAGATTGCTTCGTCGCTCACTTTGCTCGCTCCTCGCAATGACGAAATTATTCCAATTCCCTGTACAAAAACCATTCTCCCTTGCGCTTGTCCACACCTTTCATGACGCGATCATAATAAATATCGAAAATCTGATTCGTATCGACGCGCACCCGAAAATAAAAACGCCTCACATTCAACGATCCTCTTGTGGATGCGACCTCCGCGTGTGCGGGACACATGTTGCGCGCCATCTTGCCGCGCCGAGTGAAATCCGTCCACTCGGATAAGGACTCCGCCACACGATAGCCCTTTTCATTCCACGTAAATCCAGCCGGGCACGGCGGAGACTTTTCATACACAGGCGGGGTATGAAAGCTGACCTCGATGCCCTCGTCATAAAAATGAATGGCCGTGTAATCTGTCATGCTATTCTTTATCTTCTGCAAGATGGAAAAGATGCATGAAACGATGAAAAATGGGAGCGGCCAGGACTCCCACAGAGGCCAGCAGGACCACGCCGGAATATAAGGCATAAAATGATGCAAATATTTTTCCGGCGGCCGTCTGTAACGGATCAACCGGGCCCATGCCACCAAGGATCATGGAGGCATTAAGCAGGGAATCGATCCACGAAAGACCTTCGAGGAAATGATAGCCGCATACGCCGACGATCAGCGACAGAAGCAGAACACCCCCAGCAACAATGACATTGCGCGTCACACGACGCAAAAATACGTTTCTGCTTGCCAGTTTCTGTTTGCGATGCTCGTACATGCAGCCTCCTGCCAAATATCCGCAATGGCCTTCCCGATCCCACGGCTCGCGCCCATAATGATAGATGTCTTATCCTTCAATTGCAGATCCATGGAATCATTATAATTTACAAAGCAACAGGCTGGCGTTTGCCAGCCTGTTGCTTTTATTTCAGCGCCGATTCGAGTGCGGTAATGGCCTTGTGTTCGAGGTCGTAAACATGCAGGATCTGTATTCGCAGGTTTTCCTTGAACTCAGCCTCGGTATTTCCTTTCAAGGGAAATTTCTTCTCCATGGAAATACGCAGCTTTTCCAGCCGCGCATGGATCTTTTTGATCTCAGTTGAAGAGGCGGCACCCTTTTGATGAAATGAATCGCGCTTTTGTATCATCAGCTCACGGGCCTCCTTGAAGGGTGCGATCTCATCCGGAAGCAGCGCTTTGCAAAGAGAGTCCCATGCCGGCACGAGCGACCTGAATTGTTTCGCAACCTCGCGCAGTGCAGGGCGTTTCAAGATCAGGCTGGCCTCCTCCAGAAAATCCGCGTACAGCGGGCGTGAGGCCGCGCCGCCCGTGCCGAATAATTCGATACGGTCAAAAGCGGAGGTCAGGCCCGCAAACATCGGCCGTCCTGCCGGGAAGATCTTGTTCCAGCTTTGTTTGTCCTTGTCGTTGGTGAGGATATCTGCCCAGCGTTGATAGGCTGCAAAACCGAAATTGGAGGCATGCCCTTTTACAGGGGATGTGAAAAAGGATTTGATGGACGCGCGCAGCGCGGCTTCGACGTTCTGCGAAAGCTTGTCGAATGAAGGCACATCCAGCGTCATGACACAGAACTTTTCCTTTTTGACGCGGGCACGCGCTTTGGCCAATTCAGATGCCTTTACGCGTAATACCACCTGCGCCCGATCCGCAATATCCGCGTTGCCCTTCGGCTCATATCCAAAAACAACCATCGGGATCATCATGTACATTTCATCCCCAAGCGAGCCGTCATAGGTGGAATAAGGCAGGGAACACTCATCGGCCCAAACGAGCGCCGGCTGCCCACGGTCCAGCGCAGCAAGCAGATTTCTTTCCGCCTTGAGCGGATCTGTGGTTTGCTTCACATCACGCACGACACCCAAGCGGTCGAACAATCTCTCCAGTGGAGCAAAAGTATTGCGCGTCAGTAATGCAACTTGAGGATCCAATCCCTTGTACGCAAAACTGAAATACCCAAAGGTGATCCCACCGCTCAAACCAAGCAGGAGCGCCTCGCTCGGCGCGGCTTTGGTATGCGGCATTTTAAGTCCCTGATAGGCCAGGATGTTATGTACACTGCCCGTCTCATAATGGATACCGTCAAAATTTTTATAATTCTTTAAAGTGGTCATGGGCTAACTCCTTCGATGAAGGCATTTTAAACAAAAAATCTGGAAACCTCAAAATTAGAGAGATAGTTTCCAGATCTTCATCGAACCTTCAAAACGAGATTAACCCCTGCGACGCATCAGCAACGGGATGCCCACAGACAGCAAGACCATCACGAAGGATACCGGACATATGATGCAGGGCACCAGCCAAAGTTCCCAGAAACTGTTCGCGCGTGCCTTCTCCGGGTTGTTCGGGTCGTAGAGCAGGGTGGTGGATTCGCCGACCTGGTGGCTGGGAATGCTCGAGGAATTGACACTTTCATACTCGTACTGCTCGCCATCCACCGTATAGCGATAAACAGGCGAGTAGGTGGTGCCGCCCTCGGAAGAGTGCGATGATTCCAGGCGGATCACCGTGCCCTGCACTTCGATCCCATTGGTAGAGAACTTATAGCTCGTAAATGTATACCATATGCTCAGGCCCACCAGGATCACGGCGCTGATCGGCAGCAGCCAAAAAGCACATCCCAGTTTTTTCGAGCCAGATGGCTTGGCGTTCGTCTGTTGAATAGGTTGATTTCCTGCTTGCATGTTGTACCTCCAAGGATTGATTTTTGATGAGATGGCTGTGTTATCGGGTTATCTCATTGCTTCGCTTAATAGATCCTCACCGCGGCGCCATGCGCGGATCATGAAGAAGTTGAGCAGCAGCGCGGCAAAGATCATGGAAGGGATAATGATAATCGGAAACAGCCAGCGGTCGGCAAATGTATTGATCTGGGCTGTATTCGGATCAGCAGGGTCATAGCGGACTTGTACCTGATTGCCGACCTGGTAATCTGACGAATCGGAGGCATTGTCGTCTTCAAAGGAGTACGTCTGACCATCCGCCTCGAATTCGACGACAGGGGTGTAAACACAGCAATACCCCTCGCTGGTTTTGCTTTCCTCCAGGCGGGTGATCACGCCGGTTGTGATCTCGCCCGATGCTTGTAACCTCCAACTGACGGACGCTGCATACGCTCCCCACAGGCAGAATGCGGCGAAGAATAAATTGGCAAGTATGGTGACGCAGCCAATATACAAGCGGTTCGCGCCGCGCCCGACAACGTCGATCACTTTGCCGGCTTTATCAGCCACTTTCCCAACATTCTTTTCGTAATTCTCAACAGCCTTATCTACATTGTCTTCAAAGTTATTTTTCACAAAACCTCCAAATTACTTAATCAATTTATTTTTCAGCCGCGGATTTCACGGATTCGCACGAATTCTTTTATTAAGATCCGTGAAAATCTGTGTAATCCGTGGCAAGAATCGATCACCCACGCAACGCAATCTTCACCAGTTGCGGGTTGACAATACGCAGGTAATCCTCCATTTTCATAAAGATGGATTTGATGGCCTGTTCCACGCGGTTGCCGCGGATCTTCGCAATCAATTCCGTGCGGCCCTCGGCTTCGTGTTCCATCACGCGGTAAACGGCCTTGCTTTCGTCCAACAAGGCGCGCAACCGTTCATGGATCGATGGGAGATCGTCTGTATCGAATGTATTTGCGGCTTTCTCGATCTTTTTAGCCGACATGGCGATCTCCTCGGTATTGACTTTCCGAGTTTATACAGAGAGCGGATTTAACGCACTCACCCGATTATCCTACAACATCTGCTCAAGCCGCCGTCCCGGCGGCAGGGAGGCAGCCACAACGAAGTAAACCCCGCCTTTGCCAGCGCGGGGACCTGCTCATTTATATAATTCCACCATTGGAATTCTTTCCTGTCCTCCCGCGGGCAATCCCAGCGGAAAGTTTGCAGCATTACACCCATAGAGTTGCTCCTAATAAGATAAGGAACGCGAACTAAAGTACGCGCTCTGTTATTCAACGATCAACCCATCCGCTGCAATATCCCTCGCGCCTCCCAGCCATCGCCTTTCGAGACATACAAAAGCGTGCCGTCTGAAAGCACCTCGAGGGGGGTCAGGATTTCCTCGCGATCGTACAGTGTGCCTGTAATCTATCGTGGAACCCGTCTGTTTCCTTGTGAGCCTGCATACGCGCGGATACCTCCGCCTGGAAACTTTCGAGAGTCGCCGCGTCCAGCTTCTCCAGTCCCGCGCGACCAGAGATCGACCATTGCATATTCCACCACTCCGCTTCATCGGCGAAGATCATATCCATGTCTTTCGTGAAGATATCGATGTCCGCGAACCCGGCCTGATCGAACCATTGTTCGATCTCATTCGGCTTATCGAGGCTCTGCGATCCCAGCTTCACGACTGCCTGATAGTTGCTGCGTAGTTCCTCCCACCAACTCCAGCGGCTGTCTTCATCTCCCCATGTGCTGACAACGACGCGACCGCCGGGCTTCAACACGCGGTGAAATTCCAACAAAGCCTGCGCGAGGTGTGGAAAAAATTGCAGCGAGAACCCGCATAGAACCTGATCAAATGAGTTGTCCGGGAATTCGAGATGCTCCGCGTCCATGGCATGCGCCTCGGCATTTTTCAGGCCGCGTTTTTGGATCTCCGCATTAACTTCCTGCACCATGCCTTCGGAGAGATCGATGCCCACAATGCGGCCGTTAGGCCCGACCTTTTCGGCAGCCGGCCAGAGCACCGCACCGCGGCCACACGCTACATCCAAAACTTTCGCGCCAGGCGAAATGCGCGCCATCTCCACCAACCACGTGCCGAAGATCGGGAAGTATCGGATGTGCCCATAGCCCTCCGCTGCCCGGTCGAACACCCCTCTAAGGATCTCTTTCTTTGCAGGTTCTGTCATAGGCCGCTTCTCCCATGAGCTTACAAAGTGCTGAATGATTAAATGATGAGCTGAGTCTACAACGGATTCAAATCTAAATCAATTGCTACCACAAGGGCATCACGCGCCCAATCGCTGAGCTTTTGTCCCTCTTTCCAGCCCTGATATTTGGACGCCAGCATGGGACGTGCCAGGGATTCTTCCTGTATATTTTGCACTACGCGTGCCGTGGCCGGGAAAGTATGCTTCGCGATACGCACGGTCACTTTTGGATCCGCTCGCAGATTCTTGACCCAATCTGATTCATCCCCGCCGCCGGAGAGCAGGTAAAGCGTATGACCCTGCATCCCAAACCAGATCTCGATCTCGTGCGGCTTGCCGGTTACCCGGCCTTTGGTGGTCAGGTAGCAATATTCTTCGTCTTTCAATGTAGAGAGGTCAATCTGTTTGTCATTCATAATTATCTCTCAATAACATCGCAGGGGCGACCCGTCAGGGTTGAATGCTGGCCTTGCGATTTAATATGGTTGGGTCGCCCGTACGTTAATAATTTACGTTAATAATCATATTGGCTTACATCCAGGACTTCGTGCGAAAGGAAATACGTCTGCGCGGGCAGGAGTAAATGCTTGCGCTTCCAGGTGGCATATACGGTCGTGCAGGAGGAGCGCGGCAGGCGCTTGATGCGCGCCGAATCATACAACATGATCGAGCGGTTGGTAATGCTTTCGATCACCGTCCAATGGTCGTGATACCCCTGCAAGCCAAGGATGATGGCTCGGCCCGGTGTACCGTCCAGAAAATGCTGCATGGATTTCCAGAATTTCGTCAGGTCCGGGTTGTGTACGCCTCGCCAGGGGATCGATACGTTTGAGATGCGCTGCTTGCCCACCACCTTGTCCAGGATCAACAACATCTGCCGGTGGATGATCCCGCCGATCAGCAATTCGCCGAGCAGCTTACGGCGCGCCAGAAAATGGATCAGGTCATCGAACAACTGCTGTGTCTCGTGATCCGAGGAATGATTAATGAACCTCTCGGCGTTGATGATGCTGTACAGGCCGCAGAGTGAATCCAAACCACCTTGTTGGTAGGGAGGAAGTCCGAGACCGTTTTTTGTGTACGCAGGCATGACTGTTATTTCACCTTGGTTATACGAATCTTACTTTCCTGTTCCATCGAACTTCTTTCATGCTGCGTGGTTTTCCCCCATGAACCAAAATGTTGCAGGCTGTATCTCTGCTCTGCAACATTCGATTGAAAAATGAGCCGTTTCCTATGCGATCTTATTCAGGATGCATCAGGTTATAGAGCGCCCGCAGATTGCGCTCATGCAGGGTCAGCGCGAGGCCGCCAAGGTACACGCGGCTTTTCCCGCAATCCTCGATGGTGATGCTGGCGAGGTATTCATCCACGTTCTTGCGCTTTCCCGCGGATTTGACAGCCTTCTTGATGTTGCTTAAATAATTCAAGTTTTCCCGTACCGCGGCATCGATCTCGCCGCGCAGGATAATATCGCCGTGTCCTTGAATGATATTCTCCAGGCCCATGCGCCCGACCTTTTTAACCGAGGCAAGCATGTCGTCAATATCGCCGTCCACCACGTAGGGCAGCGGCATGAATGCATCTCCGGCAAAGAGCACACGGTCCTCCTCCACCAGGATGGAGATGCCGTCATCGCTATGACCCGATGATTGCGAGATGATCAAATTCTTCTTGCCCACGCGCATGGTCAATTCGCCGGAATCGAAGGTCAGGTGAGGCGGAACGATCTTTACCTGCCGCAAATTCTGGTTTTGTTTGCGCGCCCCTTCCAGGGACGGTTTGCCGCGCTCAATCAGCAGCTCGCGGCATTTCGCATGGCCGATCACGGTGGCGCCCGGGAAAAAACAATTTCCCCAACTATGATCTGCATGATAATGCGTATTGATCACATAACGTACCTGCACACCCAATTCATGTTCGATAAATTCGCGCATGCTCAAGGTCTCTTCAGGGAGGGCCAGCGTATCGATCACCACCGCCCATTGTGGGCCCACGATCACCCCGGCGGTTACCAGAGCGTAGACATCGCTCTGAAACCAGAACACATTTTCTGAAACTCGCTCACGATGCATATATGCGCCTTTGCCTTATTGATGGAATCTTCTATTGTTAATAGCACAAACCCACGTAAATTTCAAGTTGAATAGACAACTTGCCATCCCCCCCCACCCTGCCGGTACCACGGTATCTTGATTATCCCCCCTGTAAGTGATACACTCGACTAAAATGCCTGCCGATCTTTTGGTTGTCACCGCCTCGAATACTTTTGCAGACTCGATCCGTCGCACGATGGAAGAGACGAATCTTTATCGCGTCCACATTGTTAACAACAAGGCTGCGGCCATCGTGCGCGCAGATGAAGCCGGTATTCCTCTTGCGATGATAGACTTCTCGCTTGGTGAAGAATGGGTCCAGGAAATCGGCAAATCCCTGCGCACCGTCCGCCCTGGCATTAATTTGATCATCATATGCGACGACAATCAGATACCGCCTGCCTTCGATTCATTGCGGCCCTGGGTGCTGGTTCGCAAATCCTTTGACATGTCCGATTTCATGGACGCGCTCAATCGCCCACAAACCGATTCTGTCAACAACACGACGCCGCTCGCCTGGTTAAGCGATGAGACCAAGGCCGCGCAACACCTGACGCGCCTTACATTGGAATCCTCCGCGCAGGCCGCATTGATCACACGCAATAACGAGATGTGGGCCTATGCCGGCGGTCTTTCACAGGAAGCGGCAAAGGAAGTGGCGCATGCCGTAACAAGAAATTGGGACGGGCAAAAAGGATCGGATCTGCTGCGCTTCATTCGGCTCGAAAGCACAAAAGCCGAGCATATGTTGTACGCCACACGCCTCGGAACGGACGTGATGCTGGCTCTCGTCTTTGACGCTGAGACTCCCTTTAGCACCATCCGCAGCCAGGCCGGGCAGCTTGTCACCAACCTGGGCAACGAACGCAGCGGCGAGTCGCAAAAATTCACCCCTCCCCAACCAAAACAGACTGCCAGCGTTGAATTTGACGATTCGGATCCTGGCAATGCAGATGACGGCATTCAGATCTCGAACATCCTCAACAATGTGCCCTCCCCAAACCCAGACCCGGTTGCCCCCTCAAAAAACAATGACGGCATCAACTGGCCGCGCAAAAAAGAAAAGAAATTCGACGCGAACGAAACACGCGTCTCCATGCCGCTTTCAAATGCAACGGTTTTTGTTCGCGATCCATCCCAGGCACCGTTGGCCAACCCGTTGATGACAGATCAATCACAGGGTGCAGATATGGGCGCCAGAACGGAATTTAGATTCGATCAGGTGGAGACCACTGCACCCTCGCGACCGAGATCCCGTCCCGATACTCCCTTCGCAAGGCCGGCAAACGACACCGATATGACCCGTGAAAGCCCAACCACAGAGGCTTCGCGCAAACTGCTTGTGGAACCTGTTTCGGCCGGCTTGTATCATCTCACATATGCCTGCCTGCTCGTACCGCGCTTTTCATCCCATCATCTCGTTGGTGATATCTCGGAGGCGCTTAATGAATGGCTTCCAAATATCAGTGTGGCATTCGGCTGGCGGTTGGAATTTCTCGCCATACGCCCGGAATACCTGCAATGGGTGGCAAATGTGCAGCCAAACACCTCGCCAGGCTACCTGATGCGCATCATGCGCGTGCAAACTTCTGAAAAGCTGTTCAGTCATTTCCCACCATATAAGAAGGAAAACCCCTCGGGCGATTTCTGGGCGCCGGGTTACCTGATCATGGGTGGAACACAGCCTCACCCGCCGCAACTGGTGCGCGATTACATTCGCCAAACCCGTCAGCGTCAGGGACAGGAAGCCCTTCCTCGAACGGATAAAGCCAGCAAATAAAAAACGCAGAGTATAATCAACTCTGCGTTTTGTTTTACATCTCCCATCCTTCATAGATCCCTCCAACCATGCCACCCACACTCTATCTCATTGACGGACACGCACTTGCCTATCGCATGTACTTTGCCCTTACCGCCGGCGGAAGCAGCCAGCGCTGGTTGACCTCCAAAGGGGAACCCACCGCAGGCACCTATGGTTTTGCGCGCGAACTGGTGCGCATCCTCGAGCAGGAAAAACCGGAATATCTCGCGGTCGCGTTCGATACGGGCAAGACCTTTCGCGACAAGATCTTCCCGGAATATAAAGCGACGCGCGAAAAAATGCCGGATGACCTGCGACCGCAGATCGGACGTATTCGTGAAATGGTCGATGCGTTCAATATCCCGCGCCTTGAGATGGATGGCTACGAAGCAGACGACGTCCTGGGAAGTGTGGCGCGCATCGCCGAGGAACAGGGGCTCGGTGTAAAGATCATCACCGGCGACCGTGATCTGTTGCAGTTGGTCAATAAACGGACTGCCGTTTACCTCGCAGGCGATGACCAGACCTACATAACCGATCAGGACGTCATCAAAAAACTTGGCGTGCGTCCGGACCAGGTGGTGGATTACAAGGCGATCGTGGGTGACACGTCCGATAATATCCCCGGTATAAAAGGCGTGGGAGAAAAAACGGCGATCGCATTGCTTGAGAAATTCAATACGCTCGACGCGATCTATGAGAACATGGATAAGGTCGAAAATCGCTGGAAAGGCAAATTCGAGGCAAACAAGGATGCCGCCTACATGAGCCGCGACCTTGCGCGCATCGAAACAAACCTCAAGATCAAGCTCGATCTTGAACACGCACGGGTCAAAGCGTTCGACCCGGCACCGCTCGAGGAATTCTTCAAACAACTTGAATTCAAAACCCTGCTGAACAAGGTGGCGGTCATCAGTGGAAATGCACCTGCCGCAGAGACGGTCGCAAAACCGAAAAAGGGAAAACCCGGCGAACAAATATCCATGTTCGTGAACGCGCCGCAGGTCATTTCAGTGGTGCAAAAGACAAATATCGAAGTGGTCATCGTCGATTCACAGGAAAAACTTGATTCGTTGAAAAAAGAACTGGCGAAGGCGAAAGTTATTTCCTTTGATACGGAAACCACCTCTACCGAAGAGACAAAAGCGGATATCGTTGGGATTTCCCTCGCCATCAAGGAGGGACAAGGTTATTACATACCAGTCGGCCATGTTGCAGGGAATAACCTGCCGCTTGAAAAAGTGATCGCGGCGCTCACACCCTCCATGACAGACGCACGTATCGGAAAAGTGGCGCATAATGCAAAGTATGATTACATCATCTTCGCGCGACACGGGTTGATCGTCTCTCCCCTGACATTCGACACCATGCTGGCTGAATTCATCGTTGACCCATCTTCACGCCATCTCGGTCTGAAAAATCTCGCCTACATCCGTCTCGGTGAAGAGATGATCCACATCGAAGAATTGATCGGTAAGGGAAAAAAACAGATCAGCATGGCTGAGGTCGCCATCGAATCCGTGGCTCCCTATGCCGCAGCCGATGCAGAGACCACGCTTCGTCTCATGCCCATCCTGGAAAAAGAGCTGGATCGTGTGAACGGCAGGAGATTGCTTGCGGAAATCGACCTGCCTCTTACCCCCGTGCTGGCTGATATGGAAATGACCGGCGTTTTGCTCGACCAGCCCTTCCTCAAGAAGATGTCTGCTGAACTTGCAAAACGCATTGGCCAGATCGAAAAGCAGGTATTTGAATCGATTGGCAAACCATTTAATATCAACTCCACACAACAACTTTCAGAAGTTCTGTTTACTCACTTAAGGCTGGAACCACCGGACAAAGGCAATAAAACCGCCAGCGGACATTTCTCCACCTCCGCCGAGGTACTGGAGGCTTTGCGCGGCAAACATCCCGTGGTGGATTGGGTGCTTGAGAATCGCGAGCTTTCCAAACTCAAATCCACTTATTTGGATGCGCTGCCCGAGGCCGTGGATGAAAAGACCGGCCGCGTGCACACCTCCTACAGCCAGATCGGTGCGGTTACCGGGCGACTGTCTTCGAACAATCCGAACTTGCAGAATATCCCCATCCGCACCGAGTTGGGCCGCCGCGTACGCAATGGGTTTATCGCGGACAAAGGCAATGTATTACTTTCGGTGGATTATTCACAGATCGAATTACGCATCGTTGCGCACATGGCCCAGGATGAGGCCATGCTCAAGGCGTTCCATGCCGGGGAGGATATCCATGCCACCACCGCCGCGGCAGTTCACGGCATCCAGCTGGACGCGGTCACAAAAGAGATGCGCCGTCACGCAAAAGCGATCAACTTCGGTCTGATCTACGGCATGTCCGCATTCGGCCTGACGCGCACCACAGACCTGACCCTCGCCGAAGCCGAGGATTTCGTCAAAGCCTACTTCAAACAATTTCCCGGCGTCAAAAAATATCTGGACGGCATTCGCAGGCAGGCTGCAGAGATCGGGTATGTGGAAACATTGCTCGGACGAAAAAGATACTTCCCCGCGCTACAGGGCAAGACCAACCCACAAATGAGGAGCCGCGAGGAACGCGAGGCCATCAACGCGCCCATCCAGGGCACGGCGGCCGATATCATGAAGATCGCCATGATGAACATCCCCCCCGCGCTCAGGGCCGCGAAACTCAATGCAAAAATGCTGTTGCAGGTGCACGATGAGCTTGTCCTGGAATGCCCGCAAGCTGAAATGGAAAAAACCGCGCGCGTGGTGCAAAAGACCATGACAGACGCATATCAAATGAGCATCCCGCTTGAAACAGAGGCGCGTTGGGGTAAAAACTGGGGTGAGATGACGGTACTAAAATAACAAACAACTTCGTTATTTCGGCTTTCAGACAAGGTTATAATTGGATTTCAATATTGAAATCCACGCGCACACGAAAGTAAAATAGGCACATCATGCCCGGACGAGAAGATATTTATCAAAAAGCAATGAACGACGGACATTCAGCCGCCTGGGACCAGGATTGGGACAAGGCCGCCGCCGCATATCGCCGCGCGTTGCAGGAATTCCCCGATCAGCCCAAGGCGCTTAATAGCCTCGGCCTGGCACTTTATCAGCTCAACAACATCGAAGAGTCTTTGCAGATCTATACCAATGTGGCAAAGCTCTCCCCCGATGACCCCGTGCCCATGGAAAAAGTGGCGCAACTCTCCGAACGTACCGGCGATCTAAAGAGTGCGATCGATGCCGCCCTGCGCGCGGCAGACCTCTTCCTTCAACAACGCGATACAGAAAAAGCCATCGAGAACTGGGTGCGCGTCACAAGTCTTCATCCCGAAAACCCGATGGCGCATTCGCGCCTCGCACAGGTTCATGAAAAGCTCGGCCATACACAACAGGCCGTCATCGAATATCTCGCGCTCGCAAGCATCCTCCAACGCGGAGGCAATGCCGAGAAGACGGCCGAGATGGTGGAAAAGGCGCAATCCATTCTGCCCAGCAGCCCCGAAGTTAAACAGGCACAGACCCTGCTGAAAACGGGACAGCTTCTGCCCAAACCGATCCGCGGAAAAGGCGGGACCGGCCCGATCGGCATGGCACAGGTCAAGCAATTACAAAAACCTCAGAAGGCTGCCTCCGGCCTGGACCCGATCGCGGAGGCGCGCCAAAGGGCGCTCACCCAGCTGGCAGAGATGCTCTTCGAGTTCTCAGACGAAAGCCCCTCCGCGCAGGAACGCCGCGGACTTGCCTCCATTATGAAAGGCACCGGCAGGCTTTCGATGCAGGGTCCGGAACAAACAAAAGTGGTCATGTATCTGAGTCAGGCGATCGACGCGCAAACCAAGGGAAACGAACCTCAGGCTGCCGAGGAAATGGAACGCGCCCTTGAAGCCGGCTTCAAACATCCATGCCTTTATTTCAATCTCGGGCTGCTGCGCGTCAAAGGCGAGCGTATTGAAAGCGCACAACGCTTTTTGCAGAACGCTGTAAAGCACCATGATTACGCACTGGGTACACGCCTTTTGCTTGGACAATTGCATGTAAAAAAATCCCAATTCAAAGAGGCGGCTCTGGAATATCTGGAGGCGTTGAAACTGGCTGATTCACAGACGGTGCCGGCCGAAAAGTCTGATGAGATCAGCCAGAGTTACGAACCTCTGATCGAGGCACATCAGGGCCAACAGGACGAAGCCGCTTTTCGCAAGATCTGCGATAACGTTCAGGGTTTGCTCATGCGCCCCGATTGGCGTGAACAACTGCATAAGACCCGCGAACAGATGCCGAAGCAGGAAGGCATGATCACACCGTTGTCAGAGGTCATTTTACAGGCACAATCCAGTTCGGTGCTTGAATCCATGGGCCGCATCAACCAGCTTGCGCGCATGGGCAGCCTGCGCTCCGCCATGGACGAGGCCTTCGATGCCATAAAACATGCACCTACCTACCTTCCATTACATACGCTCATGGGAGACCTGCTTGTACAGGAAGGCCGCACTTCGGATGCGATCGTAAAATACGGTGTGGTCGCACATTCCTATGGCGTACGCGGAGAGGTAAACCAGGCCGCCAAATTGTTACGCCGCGTCATTCAACTGGCGCCCATGGACATGGGCGCCCGCACCAGATTGATCGATCAGCTTGTGGCCCGCGGCCAGCTGAACGATGCCATCCATGAATACCTTGAACTTGCCTCCATTTATTACCGCCTCGCGGAACTCGATATGGCGCGCAAGACCTACACCGTCGCCCTGCGCGTGGTACAACAGGGCAATGCAAGTCGCGAATGGAACGCGCACATTCTGGCACGCATGGCAGATATTGACATGCAACGGCTGGATTGGAAACAAGCCATGCGGGTCTATGAACAGATACGCACCCTCACCCCGGAGGATCCCGCCATCCGCAAACAACTTATCGAGCTTAACCTGCGCATGGGCCAGCCCGATAAGGCCATGGGCGAGCTGGAAAATTACCTTACTTATCTCGAAAGCCAGCGAAAACAAGGGCAGGCCTTTCCCTTCCTCGAAGACCTTATCAAGGAACATGAAGACCAGCCGCTTCTCAAACGCGCGCTTGCGGCGCAACTCCATGCGGCGGGCCGCACCGACGATGCCATCACCCTATTGGACGCCTTAGGCGAAGCCCTGGTGGAATCCGGGAACAAACAGGGTGCCATGGAGGTGATCAATCAGATCGTATTGATGAATCCATCCAATGTGCAGGATTATCGTCAACTGCTTACACAATTGCAAAACGGGTGACCCATATATGTCATTGATCAAAAAATTGCCCACCGTTCACGGTGGGCAATTTTTTCGCATCACGCGTGACCTGGATCCTGCTCCGGATTCGAGGGCTGAATCTCCCCTGCGGCTTTCACATGCTATAATCCCAACGATTTCAATTTCGGAGAATCAAATCAACATGCCAAAAACCAGAAATAACGCCGTGATGAAATGGCTTTTCATCTTTGCCGGCATCGTGGCGTTTCTCGTTGTCTTTGGGGGATTTGTACGCCTCACCCGTTCCGGGCTTTCCATCGTGGAATGGAATCCCATCAGCGGCACGCTGCCTCCGTTGGGTCAGCAAGCCTGGGAGGCTGAATTTTCAAAATATCAACAAACTCCTGAATATATGAAGATCAACACCGGCATGACGCTTCCAGAATACAAGTTCATCTTTTACATGGAATGGTTTCATCGTTTTATTGCCCGCTTTGCAGGGCTGGTCTATGCGATTCCCGTTTTTTATTTCCTTTTCAAAAAAACGATCCCGTTCAAGGAGTTTGGCGTTTACTTTTTAATGGGGATCCTTTTCATCACCCAGGCCATTGCAGGCTGGCTGATGGTTGCCAGCGGCCTTGTTGACCGCCCTTCTGTCAGTCACTTCAGTCTTACGACGCACTTGCTGCTTGCATTATCCCTGCTTGGCATCGCCTGGTGGACGGCACTCGGTCATCGCTACGGTTTCCATCGCACCAGCGGGAAATGGTCATACCCCTCCCTTGTTGCAGTCTTATCCTTCATCGTGTTGATGATCCAGATCACCTATGGCGGCATGACCGCCGGCCTCAAGGCAGGTCATGTTTCAGATACCTGGCCGCTCATGTTCGGGAAACTCATTCCGCCCAACCTGTTCAATTCATGGATCGATCTGTTGGAAAGCCCGCAGACGATCGTCTTCATCCATCGCTGGCTTGCATGGATGTGTATGATCCTGATCGTCGTGGTGTTCCATATGGCAAAAAAACATGACTTTTCCCGCGATCTTCAAAACGGACTCAAGTGGTTGGTTGGCGTGGTGACCCTGCAGATCATATTAGGCGTGCTGACCGTGTTATCCTACGTGAACATTGTCCTTGCGCTTGCCCACCAGGCCAATGCGATCATCCTGTTCGTTCTGATGATATTTTTTGTCCATCGGTTCAGAGCATTGGATCAGAGACAAGGTACGATACTTGATTAAATAACTTGCAGAACGTCCCGCAGGCGTTGTCCTGCCGTCTCGCACCGGCGTGCCGCCGTGCTACGCGGCACGAACGGTGAGCCTGTCGAAGGGTTGCCGTAATTCATGCCTGTTTTTGGAACAAACCTGCCTCCTTCGGAGACCTTCGGCGGGACGGTGCGTAATATCAGTTAATTAATTACGATTATTTTCCCCAAGCTGATATATTTTACCCGCCCCATTGCGAACCATGTCCACGAGTTCACGGATGATCTCACGCGCTTCTCCTCGTGCGCTTGCAGGGTCGGGAATGTCATAAGCAACATCCTCCACCACCTGAGAAAGTAAATGCACCTTGTTTCGAGTGAACGGGAATTCCACCTGGATGGATTCCTTGTGCCCCGCCTCCATTACAAGGATCACATCCGCATCCTCAAGCAGATCCTTATCCAGCGACCTCGTCGAATGCGCTTCAATATTCACACCAAAGGACTGGGCAAGCTGCATGGCATCGCGCGGCGCACGCAGCCCGTTGGATGTCCAGGTGCCCGCGCTGTTCACAAGCCATTGTGTGCTGCGTCCATCACGTGCAAGTTGTTCGCGAAAGGCTTCTGCCGCGATCGGCGAACGGAATTGATTTCCGGTGCATACGAACAGGATCGAGATCATGGATCACAACGACCTATTTCTTGATGCGGTAATCATTGTCTTCATCATTGTACGGAGTAAATCTAAGGGGCGGCAGGATCTCTATGATTTGCACCCGCTCTACAGATTCCGTATCCTCCTGTTCAGGAACAGGTCGCGGCCGTGGTTGTGTAATTTCACTTCGTGAAGGTTCAGATTCACGTTCATATCGAATGGCTTTTGCAGGGACCTTCTCGCGTACAAAATATTGTTCCTCAAATTCGTTTTGTGGAGGATAGTAGACATGTGTTTGTCGCGAGGGTGGCAGCATGGGTGCGGCAGGTTGTTCCGGTAACTGCGGCTGAAGCTCGTCGTTCTGATAATAGGAGCCACCGCGCTGATAAGGATAATAATAATTATAGCCGCCATAATAATAGCTGCTACGCGGAATCTTGTTCAGGACAACTCCAAGGGTCCGCGCCTTGACGCGCCGTAATTGATCGAGGGTCGCGAATGCCGCATCTGCATGGGTATGCCCGGGCTGAATCACAAGTACAACACCGTCCAGTTTTGTGGACAACACCTGAAAATCCGCGACCAGCGAAGGCGGGCTGTCCACAATGATCATATCCACTTCACGACCGGCTTCCTGCAGGATCTGATCCATCCGAGCAGAAGCCAGCAACTCGGTTGGGTTTGGAGGCAGGCTTCCACTGGTGATCACATACACACCCTCCACTCCATCCACGGACCTCATCACCGAACGAACCGAGGCATTCCCGCGAAACAGCGCGCTTAACCCAACCCGATTTGAGAGCCCGAAGAGTGTATGAATACGCGGACGTCTCATATCGGCATCGATCAACAAGACGCTCTTGCCGCTCTGCGCAATGATCGCAGCAAGGTTGGCCGAAATTGTCGTCTTACCCTCGCCGGGCCCGGAGCTTGTTACCAGGATCTTGGCCAGGGTCTTATCCACATTCGTGAATTCCAGGTTCGTACGCAGGGAACGAAATGCCTCGGCTATGGGCGAGCGTGGTCGGCGTACCACGTGCAGATCATCCACCGTATCCTGCCCGTCAGACATATCCCCAATGTAGCCGATCACGGGAAGATTTAAGATACGCTCAATATCATCCGGCGTGCGAATGGTATCGTCGATATATTCAATTAGAAAAGCAATGCCACCGGCAAGCATCAACCCAATCGCCCCTGCCAGCGCAATATTCATGACCGGCCGGGGGCGGACCGGGCTGGAGGGCACCATGGCAGACTCGATCTGCACAACATTCGGTGTATTTTGCAGGCGGGCCAGCCGGATCGCCTC
>CAZJYB010000033.1:0-29050 GCA_964549865.1 uncultured Anaerolineaceae bacterium | reverse complement strand
GAACAGGTATGCGCTTGAGCTCGACCTCGACCTGGACGGAAAAGGCGACTGGCTGGTCATTGCCTCCAACCCGGCTTCCACAGATTGGACAACAGATGGCATTCAGGTCTATCAGGATACCAACAGCGACGTTGGAAATCTATCCGCCATGTACACAGATGAAAATGCATTTGGGGACGGGTTTGAAAGCCTGATCTTCGATCAGGGAACAGGCAATGACCCCGATACCGCCTGGGTGCGTATCTCCCCCACAGATCCCAATACCGTCGAAATTTCCATAAAACGTGCTGTGCTCGGCAACCCACAAAAATACCTGATCAATATGTGGGCAGGAAATTCGCTGCTCGACCCTGCCTTGTTCGATATTAACGACCATTTTACCCACGAACTGGCCGGCGCTGCAGATCCGGGACTTGAGCTTTTCTACCCGATCAAGGAAGTTGCCGAGATCGATAATTCCTGCAAAATGGCTGTCGGCTTCGAGCCAACAGGAAATGAACCAGGCTTGTGTGAAGTTTTCATACCTATTGTGCCCGGAGCCCCTGTGCCTGGTTGCAAGTTAACTTATGCGATCTGCCAGTCTCAGGGATATGGCGATTTCGATAGCGCAACCTGCACTTGTATACCCATTGGCTAAAATAAATTCCTGGTTCCTGTAAAACGTCTTTTTGTTTGTACCAGCTTGTGGTGATTTGTACAAAATCACTTTTTTTGGTATAGTTATCACCATCTTTCACAAAGGTGAGGGCACGAATGAAAGCAGAAAAAATCCCGGATATCATCATTGGCCGCCTGCCAGTCTATTTGCGAGCATTGCAACGCATGGCAGATAGTGGCCTCAAGACCACATCGTCGCAGGAATTGGGGGAACATGTGGGCATTTCCGCAGCCCAAATTCGCAAGGACATTTCACAATTTGGTGACTTTGGCAAACAGGGAACGGGTTATTCCATTTCATATTTGCTGGATAAACTGCGCGAGATACTCAAAGTGGATCGCATCTGGGATGTAGCCCTTGTGGGTGCAGGCGATATCGGACGCGCCCTTGCAAACTATCAGGGCCTGAAAGACCGCGGCTTTCGCATTGTCATGATCTTTGATATCGACAAGGCAAAGGTCGGCAACAAGGTAGGCGATTTCACGGTCGAAGATGCAGACAAGATGATCGAAAAGCTCAAGGCGGCCGGGGTGAAGATCGCCATGCTCACTGTGCCTGCCTCAGAAGCTCAAGGCGTGACCGATAAACTTATACAAGCTGGCGTCCGTGCCATCCTCAACTACGCACCCATCAGCCTGAATACATCCCATAATGTAAAAGTGCAATACATCGACCCGGCAACTCATCTTCAGCGCATGACGTACTATCTATAGCAAACTTTAAGCGGTCAGCTTTCAGGAAATAAAAAATGGGCGACTCAAAATTGAGTCGCCCATTTTATTGGAGTCATCTTTTCACACTTGCGGCAAATTGCGGCGGATCACGTTCAACATGCCAAAGCTTTTCACCGCGCCCTGCACCACACAAGTGAGAGGGTTATCCACCAGATAGGCGGGAATGCCCAGGGATTTGGTCAGCAATTTATCGATCCCGCGCAATAGCGCGCCCCCGCCGCACAGGGCAACACCACGGTCGATGATATCGGAGACCAGTTCCGGAGGGGTCTTTTCCAACACCTTGCGGCCCGTTTCAACGATTTGCTTCAGCGGTTCCTGTAACGCTTCCACGATCTCGCCCGTTGTTAAAGTGACAGGGCGCGGCAGGCCGGTGACCTGATCCTGCCCCTGCACTTCCATGCTGTTCTCCGTATCCTGTGGAACAGCCGCGCCGATGCGGATCTTGAGTTGTTCGGCGGTTACCTGCCCGATGATCACACCATATTTGCGGCGTACATAATTCACAATGGCTTCATCCAGATCCAATCCGCCGGCACGTAAAGTATCGGCTGAAACGATGCCGTACATCGCCATGACAGCCGCTTCTGTGCACCCGCCGCCCAGACAGATGATCATGTTTCCAGACGGAGAATTGATCGGAAGATCGATCCCGATCGCTGCGGCCAGGGGCTGCTGGATCAAAAAAGCCTCGCGGCTGCCCGCTTCCATGACCGCCTCGTAGACTGCGCGGCGCTCCACGCTCGTCACTCCGTACGGCACGGAGATCATCACGCGCGGCCGAAAGATGCGCATCGAACCGCTGACCCGTTGCAAAAGATAGGCCAGCAGGGTCTCAGTAATTTCATAATCGGCGATCACGCCGTTCTTAAGCGGGCGCGACACTTCAATATTTTCCGGAACCTTCCCAAACATATCGCGCGCTTCGACCCCGGCCGCCACCATCTTCTGGTCGTCCACTTCAATGGCAACGATGGTCGGCTCCTCCAAAAGCACCTGCGCGCTATCGGCAAGACGTGTAAACATCGTACCAAGGTCGATCCCTAGATCTTTTGAAAAGAGTGCCAAAGGTTTTTTTTAATACTCCGAAACGGCTGCATTTCTTATTGAGGTACAACAACCCGGATAAGGACTTATCCGGGTGTATGGGTGAATTTTACATGCATCATTTCATTTTTTGTCTTGGTGAACAGCTGTACAAACGAGTTAATAATACCTGAAAGGTTAACGATTGTCCAGCGGCCAATATTTTCACCTTAAGAAATCGCACAGACCCTTGTCATCTGCACAGCTTGCGCTATTATTGCCTGACGAATACAGTTACTTTACCTCAAGGAGCGCCAATGCCCGAGTCTCTTAATCGTGGAGAAGAAAAACCTCCCCATGCTCACCTAAAAAGGTACTGGAAAATAGCCGTTCTTGCGAACATAAAAGATGAAACACAGCCGATGCCGGAAGGAGTTCCACCAGACGCCTTTGCGGATTTCGATCACATTGAGACGATAGA
The DNA here is from genome assembly GCA_964549865.1 of uncultured Anaerolineaceae bacterium. GTDB lineage: Bacteria > Chloroflexota > Anaerolineae > Anaerolineales > Villigracilaceae > Villigracilis. Next base: position 26,151 of record CAZJYB010000033.1, on the reverse strand, counting down.
CCTGCTTCGTGCCGCGCTCGAAACTGACGGCCATAAAACTGTCTTTATCCAGGCCGATAAAGAATTGCCCTTTGCCCTTAGAAAAGAACGACCCGATATCTGCTTCAATCTTGCTGAAGGCCTGGGCGGCGACGCGCGCGAAGCGCAGGTGCCTGCACTGCTTGAACTACTGGGCATTCCCTACACCGGATCGCGCGTGCTTGCAAACGGCATTTCCCTCGACAAGACCCTGACCAAGCGCATCTGGCGTGACAGACGACTGCCCGTTGCTCCTTTTCAGGAATTCATTGTGGGCGACGAGCCGCTGCGCCCGGAATTAAATTTTCCACTGTTTGTAAAGCCAGCCCGCGAAGGAACAGGCATGGGCGTGGATATGAAGGCCATTGTCAAGAATGAAAAGGAACTGCGCGAACGCGCGCAGTACATTATCAATGTTTATCAACAACCGGCACTTGTGGAAACATTCCTTCCGGGACGCGAATTTACCGTCGGCATTCTTGGACGGCCCGATTCAAAACTTTACTCACGCCATCCCGAATGGTATGAAAAGGATGGATTTCATCGCTTCCCTGTTCTCGAACTGGACACCACTCGTTCAGTGACACCGTGGGTATATGGGATCGAGGCAAAATCAAAAGATGTGGGCGCAGATGGTTCACCCGGCTATTTTTGCCCTGCAGAGATCGAACCTGAACTCGAAAAGAAGCTGAAATACTATGCCCTGCGCGCGCACCAGCTTTTAGGTGCCCTGGATATCTCGCGCACAGATATTCGCCTCGACGATGAAGGCAACCCACGCGTGATGGAAATTAATACCCTGCCCGGCCTCACCCCGGATTACAGCGACCTGTGCCTGCAGGCCAAAGCCGAAGACATCCGTTACGAAGACCTTGTGCTGGATATTCTCTATCTTGGCGCAGGCCGCTGGGGGATGCTGGCGCCGCGCGAAAATGGATCGGACGAGCCGAAGAAAAAATAAAAACGGAGCTGCCCTGAAGCAGCTCCGTCTGTTCGCAAAACCCCGGCCGTCAAGGCTCAGTCTTACGAAACCGGCACCACGTTGGCAGCCTGTAAACCCTTGGGGCCTTCCTCCACGGAAAACTCCACCTGTTGTTCAGCCTCCAGCTTGCGGTAGCCATCGCTCTGAATGGCGCTGAAGTGAACGAACACATCCTCGCCACCATCGCGGCCAATGAAGCCGTAGCCCTTGGTCGCATTGAACCACTTGACGGTTCCAACAAAACGCTCAGACATTTTCCATTACTCCTGCCAAGAAAAATTGATGCCCATCCACCTTCATATTTTAAAAGGCAAATCAGGCATGTTGCGGCAAGATTATCATGGCTAATAACGCATGTCAAGATTTTAACTTTTTCATCAGGGACGCATAGCGCGAAGCAAGATGAAACCATGGGGGTGACCATTTCACACGCGAGCTTCCCCGGCGAATGACCTGCCGCATCCCCTCTGCACCTTCGAATGGCTCCAGCAGCAAAACAGACCTCCCCAACTCGAATGCCGCGTGCGCATCGGAACCAACCGTGCCCGCCAGATGATGCCTCTCGGCGAATTCCTGTGCGTTACGATTAAATCGCGGGAACATGCAGCGCGAATTGTATGTTTCAATGGCATCCACGTCCGGCAGGATCTCAAGCAGATCGTTTTCCTTCCAGCCGCCCTTTCGCAGCTCGTCAAAGGGATGGGATACGCTGATGAAGGCACCCTGATCCTTTAAACGACGGATCGCCTCTTGCGGCGTGAGGTGTGCGGGGATCTGCTCTTTCACGAACGCCGCCAGGATCTCTCCCCGAGTGGTCAAGATCTCCTCGCCCACAATGACCAGTTCCGGGTCCAGGGAATGAGCCGCCCGCGCTCCCTCGATCGAATTATGATCTGTCACAACGACGCGATCGATCCCCTTGCGACGACAAGTCCTCACCAGATCCTGCGGCTTGGTAAGGGAATCGGACGAAAAAAGCGTATGACAATGAAATTCCACGATGAACATAAGGGGCATTTATAACATACGAAAGCATCCAAAAAATGGGTATTTTTACCCATGTAAAAAATATAGTGTCTGGTACAATTTTGCAAAGAAAGCGAACAAGGAGAACCATATGGCAAACGTAATCGGCCCCGACGTCAGTTTTTATCAGGATGATCCCGAAACGCCTCAGGGAATAAATTTCATTAAAATGCGCGCGTCTGCCGGCTATGTCATCATCCGTGCGGGACAAAACCTGTGGCCGGATCCCGATTTTAAATTCAACTGGCGCGAAGCTAAAAAAGCCGGCATGCCGCGTGGCTCGTACTGGTTCTATGACAGCCGTATCGACCCGAAAAAGCAGGCTGAATTGTGGGCTTCGCTTTTTGAAGGCGACTTCGGGGAATTGCCTTTATTCGCCGACTTTGAAGATAACTACAAGGGCCAATATGCCGGATGGCGAAAATGGTTCGATTTCCTCGAACGCCTGAAACAGCTTGTACCGGGCAAGGAAATCGTGATCTATACAGCCTATTATTACTGGCGCGATAACGCACCGAACGCGACAACCCAGGCGACCAACCTTGAATACTTTCATCAATACCCGCTTTGGATCGCCAACTATAGCGCGCAGGAACCCACCGTACCCAGGCCCTGGACAAAGAATGAATGGTTATTCTGGCAGTTCACTGAAGTGGGAGATGGAAAACTCTATGGCGTGGAATCCAATGGAATTGACCTGAACTATTTCAATGGAGATGTGAACGCGTTCCGCACCCGATTTAAACTCTCGGAAATGCCAGACCCGGACCCCGATCCGGATCCAGACCCCGATCCGGGGCCCACGCCCGGTAAAAAGCACAAGGTAACCACCACTGCTTTAAGAGTGCGCGAGGGACCGGGAACCAATTTCACTGCGATAGGAATGGTCTATTTTGGCGAGGTGGTTGAAGAACTGGACGCCACCAATGACAGAAGCTGGATCAAGATCAAAAATAAGAACGGCCTGATCGGCTGGAGTTCCAGTGCCTATCTCGTCAGTATCACCGATCCGGCCCTGGCACCCGACCCCAACCCGGATCCCGCGCCGATTCCTGAAGACAAGAATAAAAAGTGGTATCGCGTTAACACCGCAGCATTGAATGTTCGCGAAACTCCTGACGCAAGGGGAAAGCTTCTGGGCAGTCTTCTTAAGAATGATACCCTCCCGGCCCTCGATGACACATCCAATGCAGCGTGGGTACAGATCCGCAGATTGGACGGCCTGATCGGCTGGGTCAGCAAAACCTATCTCGTCTTATTGGGTAATACGCGTCCGCTGGAGGTCAGACAGACTTTGTTCAAAGGCATCACCTACTTGCGCAAAGAGATCACTGACCCGCGTAAAAATGTCGTTCACATCATGGCGATCGACCTCAAAACCCCCGGCTATGAATTCCTGGTGACCCCCACAAAGAACAAGGACGGCGTGATCTGCACACGAACGACTTCAAAATTCGTGGATCACTTCAATGTCCACGTTGCCATCAATGGGGACGGGTTTAATTATCTGGACGCCACCTTTGATCCGAATGCTTATTGCCCGGACGGCGGCGACCCCGTAAAGCCAAACGGCCTGGCTGCCTCGCGCGGAAACGTGTATTCGCCGAAGAAAAACACCCAGCCAACCATATATATCAGCGCCACCAACCAGATCACCTTCGAGAAAAAAGCAAGGATCTTCAACGCGATTTCCGGCGACCGCATCGTCGTTGCAAAAGGCAAGATCCCCTTCAACCTCGCTACAAACACGCCCAACCCACGGACCGCGGTTGGGCTCGATAAGAGCAATCGCTGGCTGTTATTCATCGTTATTGACGGACGCCAGCCGGGCTACAGCGAAGGTATGACCCTGCCTGAATTGGCGAACCTGATGATCCCGTATGGGGTATACACGGGCGTTAACATGGACGGCGGCGGCTCATCCACAATGGTCATCAGAGGTTTGGATAAAATCTCGCGTGTGCTTAACTCGGCGATCGATCAAAACGTACCCGGCAAACAACGTGCGGTTGCCAATCATTTGGGAATCTTTGTAAAAAAGTAGACATATATCACAATATAAAAGCTCACCTTACGCAGAACGTCCCGCAGGTTGCCGTAATTCATGCCTGTTTTTGGAATAAACCTGCGGGACGGTACGTAAGGCCACTTATTTAACTTAGCTGCTCCCCTTGTTCTTTGAGCCGTTTTCAACCAGGGCTTTTTAACGCAAAGGCGTCACACTTGCGCCGCACTGCGTTCGTTGCAGTGCAGGTGAGTCGCTACACCTGCCCTGGCGGGCGGTGCCAGGGAGATCTAATGTTTTTCTTCGCGACTCTGCGTCTTTGCGTTAAATTTTCGAGAATTCTGCAAGGTGGCAACTGGGTTATTTATGATTTCTTATAAACCGTATGCCAGTTCTTCTGGTTGCAGTTGGGGCAACTCATATACCGGCGGGGATTGCCCGCCGCCTTCCAGCGAATACCGCCCAGCTCCCAAATGGACCGCTCGTGCCTGCAGTTTGGGCATTGCATCATCCACGATCTCGATTGGCGTTCCATATCCTCATAATTGCCTTTTGAAAGTATGGCTCTGAAAAATCCCTGCACAAGGGTCATTGTTCAATCCTTGTTATAGGGGCGAAAATTGTCTGTGGCTTCGTCCAGTCTTGCCACATCTTCATCGGTCAACTGCCAGCCTGCCCCACCTGCATTTTCCTCGGCCTGGCGCACATTCTTGGCGCCCGGGATCGGGAGCGCTCCCTTGCAGATGAGCCAGTTCAAAGACACCTGCGGAACAGTTTTGCCTCCATGATTCTGACCGAGCTCCTGCAACAACTTGATCACAGGCGGAAGGTTCTTGAGCATCTCTGCGTATTGCGAGCCGCGCACACCGGGCGGAGGATTTTCCGTTGAATACTTGCCCGTCAACAAACCCTTTTCAAGCGGCGAATACGCGATCAAACGGATGCCCAATTCCTTGCAACGCGCCAGCGTACCGTTCTTTTCCACCTCGCGGCTCAACAGGCTGTAATGGACCTGGTTCGAGGCAAGCGGGATGCCGTGACGTGCGAGCGTGGTATATGCCCGCAACATGCGTTTTTGTCCAAAGTTCGAAACACCCACGGTGCGCGTCCAACCGCGCTGCACACATTCCAGCATGCCTTCCATCATGGTTTCAGGGGTCATGATCGGTGTGGGCCAGTGGATCTGATACAAGTCCACGGCTTCGATGCCCATGCGATCCAGGCTGCCCTTGAGGGCTCGTGGAATGGATCCTTTTAAAAATCTCCATGGCCACGGGAAAAACTTGGTCGCAATCAATAAGGGCTGGTCGGTCTCCTTGAGGAACTTTCCCAATAAACGCTCTGAATATCCCGAACCATATACCTCGGCGGTATCGATGAACCGAATTCCCAAATTAATGGAGACATCGAACGCCTTGCGGATGTCTTCATCCGTATGAGTTTGTCCATAACCCCACACGATGCGGTCGCCCCACTGCCAGGCGCCAAGCCCCATTTGAACTGAATGCAAAAAGCGGGTTTCATTGCTAACTTCGGTCACGGCCTCTCCTTCGAACGTCCCCCGATTCTATCTTAAAAAATCGTTCCCTGAAAAGATTCAGGTTACAATTCAGCCCGTTCAAGTTTTGGAACTAAGCGAACGACATTTCCGCACGAATCCCCTCTCCCGTTCCGGGAGAGGCTTGGCGTGAGGGGATATCGCTCCCGGAGTTCCTGGGAGGTTCCCGTGAATACAAAAACCAGCGAGCGGGATTTGGAACCCGCCTCCAGCCTTAACCACAGGCTGGGTCTGTCCTTTTCAAATTTATCGTTGCTGACGCGTGCCCTCACCCACCGGTCCTACGCGAACGAGAATTCGAGCACAACCGAGGATAACGAGCGCCTTGAATTTCTCGGCGACGCCGTATTGGATTTCATCGTCGGCGAGTGGGCCTATCATCGCTTCCCCGAAATGGCCGAAGGCGACCTGACCAAGATCCGTTCATCGCTTGTGCGCAACGAACGTCTCGCGGACTTTGCCCGCCACCTTGACCTTGCCCCAGCCCTCAGGCTCGGACGCGGCGAGAGATCCACCGGCGGTCATCTGCGGGACAATTTACTTGGCTCTGCTTTCGAGGCAGTCATCGGCGCCTTGTATCTGGATTCGGGACTCGAGGCAGTCAAGCGCTTCGTCGATCCTCTGCTTGAATGGACGCGCGAATCGGTGCTCGACGAACTGCACGACCCAAAAAGCGAATTGCAGGAACGCACCCAATCTCAAAAACTGGGCACGCCCGTTTATCATGTTGTGAACATGAGCGGACCGGACCATGCCAGGCTCTTTGAAGTGCAAGTGGAGATCGCGGGCGAGATCAAAGGTCGCGGCGCGGGCACAAGCAAAAGCCATGCCGAGCGCGCTGCCGCGCACGATGCACTACATAACTTGTAATCGTAAATCTGAAATCATCAATCGTCAATCGAAAATGCCCCTTCGCCTGAAATCCCTCGAATTACAAGGATATAAAACCTTCGCGTCGCGCTCGGTCTTCGAGTTTGCGAGCGGCATCACAGCCATCGTCGGCCCCAACGGTTCCGGTAAATCGAACATCGCCGATTCACTGCGCTGGGTGTTGGGCGAGCAATCGTACAGCCTCTTGCGCGGCAAGAAGACCGAAGACATGATCTTCTCCGGCTCCGAGCAGCGCTCGCGCGCCGGCATGGCACAGGCCACCATCACCTTCGATAATTCCACGCAATGGTTGCCTGTGGATTTCTCCGAAGTGGCCATGTCGCGTTACGCGCACCGTGACGGGCGCAATGAATACCTGCTTAACGGCCAGCACGTCCGTTTGCGCGAAATGAACGAACTGCTCGCGCAGGCCGGTTTAAGCGAACGCACCTATACGATCCTCGGCCAGGGCCTCGTGGATGCGTCCCTTGCGCTGAAAGCAGATGACCGCCGCCGCCTGTTCGAAGAAGCCGCGGGTGTGGGGCTGTATCGCGCCCGCCGCGATGATGCCCTCAAGAGACTCGACAACACCGAACGCAACCTCGAACGCGTGCTCGATATCATGTCTGAATTGGAACCGCGCCTGCGCAGCCTCGAACGGCAGGCAAAACGTTCCATTGAATTTTCGCGTGTACAGGCAGACCTCAAGCTGGTCCTGCGTGAGTGGTATGGCTTTCACTGGCATCGCGCCCAGCGCGACCTGACGGACGTACGCGAATCGCTTCGCGCGCAGGAAACCCGTTTGAAGGACGCACGTGAAAATTACGAAAAGATGCAGGTGGGATATTCGTCGTTCCGCGAGCGACTCTCCGGTTTACGCGCGCAATTGAACCACTGGCACCGCCAATCTGCAGACCTGCATAACCAGCGTGAATCCATCAGCCGCGAGCTGGCAGTTCTGGAAGAACGACGCCGCGCGCTCACTTCCGCGCAAGCCTCGATCCTTTCAGACCAGGAACATGCGATGAACGAGCTCCACCTCGCCCGCGAACGCTACGCCGAAGTGGACGGGGACGTGACTCGCATTCAGTCTGAATTCGAGGAAGCGAAATCACAATTGGTGAACGCGCAAAACGCCTTGCAAACCCGTCAACAGGAACGCGTAATGCTCGAAGAGGAACTCACGCGCGCACGCGATCAAGCAGAGTTGCTCACACAGCAACGCGCGGAGAACAATGCACGCCTCGATGAATTAAAGTCGCGCATGGAATTACAGGCGCACAAGATCGAACAGGCCAGGCATGAGATCGTAAAGTTCGAGTCGGCTTCTTCGCAGGCAAGAGCCGTGTACGTCGCTGCGCGCAAGGTTCGTGAAGAGGCTGCCATTGCCCTCGAGGAGGCTGAAGCCGGCCTGTTAGGCAGGAAGAATCAGGTCGACTCCATCGAAGGAGAACGACGCGCGGCGCTCGAAAAACGTGCGAATGAGGAAGCCGAGCATTCCCGTTTGAAGGCACAGCTTGAAGTGTTGGAAGGATCCGAGCAGTCTCTTAGTGGCTATGCCGAGGGCGCTCGCTATTTGCTCAATGCGGCGCGCGAATCAAAACTGACAGGCGCGCGCGGCGCATTGAGTGCCGCACTGGATGTGCCCGCGGAACTCGAGACCGCCATCGCGGCTGCGCTCGGCGATACGCTGGATGCCGTATTGATCGAAGCCGACTATCTGGAAGACGCGTTGCAATTGCTCGAGTCCGATCATACAGGACGCGCGGCACTATTACCTCTCAGCGAGCGCGATCATGCCCCACTCACAAAACCAATTGATGATAATTGTCTCGGCATCGCAGCAGAGCTGGTCAACGCGCCGCATGATCTGCGAAGTGCGGTGCGACTCATGCTTGGCCATACTCTGATCGCGCGCGACCGTGCCTCAGCGCGCAGGTTCATACGGGATCTCCCGACTCACGCGCGCGTGGTGACCTTGCGCGGGGAAGTCTTCCGCGGAGATGGACTGGTGATCGCGGGGAAGAGCGCCTCTTCCTCGACGTTGGGCCGGCCGCGCCAAAAAAGGGAGTTCGAATCTGCTTTGAGCGGACTCATCGCGCGTCTCGCTGAATCGAATCAATCAGTTGAAGAATTATCGAATCAACTTGCCGAGGCACAACGCGAACTGGCCCAAGCCGATACCGACACACGCGAAGCACGCGTCAGGTTGGGCGAAACCCAGGAGACCGAACAGCAGGCCGGTCTTGAGTCTGAATCGCTGTCGCGACAGTTGGAGTGGCAGAGAGGTCAATTAAGCGAGATCGAAGCCGAAATGCAGGAGTCTGCCTCCCTCCAGGGCAAATTGATCGAGTCCCAGGCAGGGGTGGAGGATCGTTCAACGGAAACACAATCGGGTTTAAAGGACATCAACACGAAACTCGCCGAGGTCTCTGCGGATGAATTGCAGGAACAGGTTTCGTATTGGTCCACACGTGCAGCGGTTGCCGAGCAAAGCCTTGGGGACGCGAATGTAAAAAAAGAGGAAAGAACGAAGGAGATCACGCGCCTCGATGCGCGGCGCGCTGAACTGGCTTCGCGTTTACGGGAAACAGAAAAATCCCTGAACAGTTTGGACAGCGAAAAAACCGCTTTGCGTGAACGCGAAAGCGGGTTGCACGGACAGATCGAAGCACAGCGCATACAGATCAACCCTGCCGAAAGAGACCTTGAAACAGCCGAGCAGGAAGAGACGCGCTTGCAGGAGGCCGAAACCCAGGCGCAACGTTCATTTGCAAATACCGAGCGCTCGTATGGCCTGGTGCAATTGGAACAAACGCGCAAGCACGAAGCTTTGGATAACCTGCGCCAGAAGATCACGGATGATTTCGGCCTCGTGATGTTCGAATACGCCGCGGATGTCTCCGGGCCAGTGCCCCTGCCGCTGGATGGCATGGTGGAGCAGCTGCCGGTGATCACGGAGCTCGACCCGAAGCTGGAAGAGCAGCTTTCGCATCACCGCGCACAGATCCGCCGCATGGGACCGATCAACCCGGACGCGAAACAGGAATTCGATACGGAAAGCGAACGCTATGAATTCATGAAGGCGCAGATCGATGACTTGCATAAAGCGCAAGTAGATTTGAAACAGGTAGTGGCAGAGTTGGACGAACTTACCAAAAAGGAATTCTCGCGCACCTTCGACGCGGTAGACAAGCAATTCCGCGAGACCTTCGTGCGCTTGTTCGGCGGCGGGTCTGCGCGCCTCGCGCTGACAGACCCGGAAAATTTGGTTGAGACCGGCATTGAAATTGAAGCACGTTTACCGGGCCGCCGCGAGCAGGGACTGGCTTTGCTTTCCGGCGGTGAAAGAAGCCTCACAGCCATTGCCCTGGTGTTTGCTTTATTAAAAGTCTCCCCCACCCCGGTCTGCGTAATGGATGAAGTCGACGCCATGCTCGATGAAGCCAATGTGGGCCGCTTCCGCGACCTGCTCGTGGACCTGAGCAAGGATACACAGTTCATCATCATCACGCACAACCGTAACACCGTGCAAGCCGCGGACGTGATCTACGGCATTACCATGGGCCGCGACTCAGCCAGCCAGGTCATCAGCCTGCGCCTCGACCAGGTGACAGACGATATGTTGAAGAGGGGATAAGCTTCGCTCCTCGCTCGGCGAGGGTCTCCTGACCCGAGCACTGGCATCTGAATCGCATGTGCAGTTGGTCTGGGTAGCACACAGAGGAGACCATCGGTCATTTCTCGGCGGGGTGAGACACCCACGCCGAGCGTAGCTGACCGATGGCTACAGAGAGTAGAGAACAGAAGTAAAAACAGCCCAACTCAAATGAGTTGGGCTGTTTTTACTTAGAGAGTATTAATTATTCAGGTGTTGCGGTCGCGGTCTTGGTACCTTCCGCAAGGATCTCTGCGTTCTGGGTTTGCTCCGCATTGGCGGATTCAGTAGCCATGGTAGCAAAGTTGGGCTCGGTGGGTACGCGCGCCTTCCAGAAATCGTAGGTCTCTATCGTATATTCTGCGCGAATGGCAGTCAGCCAGTCACTAAACGCCTTGGTGCGTGCCTGCTCGTATGCAGTGGCATCCAACGGGCGATCCTGTCGCGCGATCAACTGGATGATGTGATAGCCGAACTGGCTCTGCACGGGCTCGAGGGTAAAGTCACCTGGGTTTTTGAGGGCGAACGCGGCAGTTTCGAATTCAGGAACCATGTCGCCCGGGCCGAACCAGCCAAGGTCACCGCCCAAAACGGCGGAACCGGTGTCTTCAGAAAATTCCATGGCAAGTGTGGCAAAGTCCTCACCGGCCTTCAGGCGCTCGACAATCGTAACAGCCAGGGTGGCATCTGAAACCAGGATGTGGCGCGCCCAGACCTGTTCCTCGGTATTGGTCACATCGGCCAGGATCACTTCCTTCAGTTTTTCCTGCAAAAGCTGGATCTCCATCAGCTTGCGATAGCCCGCTTCAGTTAAACCCAATTTTGTAAAATCCTGGAGCGTGGTGTCGTATTCGCCCTGGAAACCTTCCAATGTATATGGCGTGGCGGTGGGCAGGGCCGTTGACGTGGGGCCAGCCGTCGCAGTTGCCGTCGGCTCGAGAGTCGCAGTTGGTGTCTGCGACGGCACGATAGTGGCGGTCAGGTCAACCGTTAAGGTGGACGCCGGTGTTGCAGTCGCAGGGCCGGATGTCGGCGTAATCGTTACAATCTCAAATGCCTCTGCCGGCGGCTCCGGCAGCACGACTTCTGTGGGCGTAACGGTTGCGGTAGGTGTGCCATTCGGGAAAAATCTGAATTCGGCCTGGATGAATTCGTTCAATTCCTCCGCGCTCACGGTGATGCCGCGCTTGGCAGCCTCCTGCCGCATGAGTTCTTCGTTGATCATCTGGTCCAAAATAGATTGCCCGAGAAATTCGGGGTTGTTCAGGTAGGCTTCGATCTGCTGCAATTGCTGCGTGGTATCCATCCCGAAGAGCTGCTGATACTGCACGAACTGGCTGTATTGACCCAGCAATTGCTGTCGTTGCATACGAACGCGCGCTTCGAACTCCTCTGCGATGATCTCCACATCCCCCACTTTGGCAACCGGTTTCTTGAGCTGGAAATAGTTGATATCCAGGATACCGTATGTCAGCAAAAGCAATACCGCCGCCACGATCGCGATGAAGGTATACAAAATGATGCGGCTCTGCTGGCGTTCGCGTTGCAGGCGGGCAACATGTTTTTTGTGCAAAACGGGTTTATTCCCCGATTCTTTTGGCATGGTCGAACTCCTCATAAAGGTTGCGCATCATGCGCAGTCCATGATCTCACATCAGACATTATTGGAAATAACACAAAAGCACCGTCCCGCGAAGTACCCGCCGAAGGGGAAAGGGTGAAGGTTGTTCTCAGAAGCTTAAAGTACTCGAAATAAACCTTCGGGACGTTTTTTTGAATCAGGGAATACTATCGCTCATCCATGCGCTGGCCGTCAAACGGCAAAAGCGCGATATGACGCGCCTGTTTTACCGCGGCAGCCACCAGGCGCTGGTGTTTGGCGCATGCGCCGGTCTGCCGGCGCGGGCGGATCTTGCCGTCTTCGGTCACATATTTGCGAAGCAGGTCGGTCTTCTTATAATCGATGACCACTGCCTTGTCTGCGCAAAACTGACAGAACTTGGGCTTGGCGAAAAACTTGCGGTCCCCGCCGCCTTCCCCGCCTGAATAACTACGTTCACTACGTTCATTGCGTTCATCACTCATGATCTACTCCAAACAAATTTAGGGAGTGTCTGAAAAGTCTAGTTTTTTACCACGAAGGCACAAAGTCTCAAAGACACCAAGGATAAAGAACTTCGTGCCTTTGTGCCCTAGTGGCTTTGTGGTCCGGTTTTCAGACACATTCTTAGAACGGGAATTCATCGTCTGTTGCGGCGGGTGCGCCTTCAACAGAGGATGCATCAGCTTCATGTGCATGGTTGTTGTTTGCATCGCGTCTTTCGCCCAGCATCATCATCTCGTTGGCCACGATCTCCACACTGGTATGTTTCTGGCCCTCCTTGTCGTCCCAGCGACGGGTCTGCAGGCGTCCTTCAATATAGACCTGCTGTCCCTTTACGAGATATTGCTTGCAGATCTCTGCAAGGTTGCCCCAGGCCACCACATTGAACCATTCTGTTTCGCTGTGACGCTCGCCGTCTGAACTGTTCCATGAACGGCTGACTGCCACAGAAAACGTGGTGACGGGCTTGCCGGAAGGTGTGTACCGCATCTCGGGGTCTTTTCCAAGATGTCCAATGATCTGAACTTTATTAAGGCCTCGGCTCATAATGATCTCCTTGGTAAACTACCGGGCATCAAAGCGATAAATTATCCAACAACAGAAAGCATATGACGCATCACATTTTCCTGGAAGCGAATGTTGCGCTCCAGGGAAGACGTGGTGGCGGGGTCCATGGTGACGTTCAAAAGAACGTACTGACCTTCGCGATGTTTGTGAATATGATAGGCCAGCCGTCGGCGGCCCCACACATCAACCTTATCCACACTGCCGCCTGATTCACTGACCCAGCCTTTGACGCGTTCGACCACACCATTAAAAGCGGTCTCGTCCAGATCTGGCTGGATAATACAAACTAATTCATAACTGCGCATTGGGAAAACCTCCTTTCCATGGGTTTGTTCCTGTTCAGGCCGTGGGCCTGCCGGGAACGGAAAGCACGTTTATGAAGACGTACTAAATTAGCGGGCGAAGTTTACCACAAAACCTCATTGGGATGAAGAACCTTGTCCTGAGCTTGTCGAAGGGCGCCCCGCACCCAACCAAAGCCTGATTCTGTCCAACAGGCATCTTCTTCGCTGAGGCACAAAACCCTGTCATCCCATCCCCCTGCGGGGACCTTCGGCGGGATTTGTTGTTTCAAACCATTCCCCGTGCTAGAGTCCTACTATCTGTTTCGACACTCCTTTCAGTCGCAACACACCGCCTTCGGGTTATTCTGATTTAATGAAATCTACGAACCCTAAAAGCATTCCAGGGCTTTTCCATTCCCACTGGACTATTTTGACGAGCTAAATCCGCGAACCCCAAAGCATTCCAGGGCCTTGCCATCCTACAGGATTATTTTGACGAGCTAAATCCGCGAACCCCGTCGGGGTGAACTGATTGTAGGACATGATTTAGAAGCATTTCCAACCCCGAAGGGGTGATATAGCTCAATAATGGTGAGTAATTTACCTCACATAGATCGGGTTACTATAGATCCACCCGCGCCGCCTTCCGAGATAACGGCGATAGACCTCCACGCGATAAACCCCGGGTTCGATTGCGGTATGGGTACAGGCGCTCTGATTTTTCCAGGTCTGGATCACATTTCCATCTTTCAATAAACGGATCTCAGCCTGCGCGGGAAGTTTTGCCTGCAGGGTCACCCCCCCTTTCGCGGGGATCTCATCGCCCATCAAGGCGCTCGTCTCGCGTCCCTGTGCGGAGAAGCGAAATCCCCTTGTAGGAGCAGGCAGGTCATAGCCCACAAAACAATGTCCCTGACCCAGGGCTTCATAGATCAACTTTTTATCGGTGTTCACATCCCCGCTCAAAGGCTCCGAAAGGAGCGCGTGTGTGTTGACCGCGCGAAAATGAAATTCATACGGGAAGATCACACGATGGATCGGCCCCATGTTCATGTGCAGGGCATGCGCGTCCGAGCCGCCGATGGCAACCACGCGGCTTCCATTCGAAAGCAATTCATCCCATTTGGCAAGCGTGGAGGGGATCGGCTGACGAGCAACCAGCGCAGGGAAATATGCGTAGAATGCACCGTGCAGCCGTGTGGGAACCACCGTCTTCAATTCACTCAAGGCGTTCCACAATTCGATCCCCGTATAATTTTGTACGGACCAATCCACCCATGAAATATCGATCTCTTTAAAGGCGGGCGCTTCGGGGTCGTTGGGATGCGCAAGAAACGCAAGGCCGCCGGATTCGCGCACCGCGTCGATCAGGCGCTGAGGCTCCTCGGCGAACGCGGCAAGCTCACGTCCCGCGCCGAACGCCAGCAGGTGATTCTTCTGCGGATCGCGTCCCTGGTCATGGACCTCCTCCCCGATCAACATCAAAACGCGTTTGGATCCATCCTTGTAATAGCCTTCAAACCCCTGGACCAGCACATTGTGATCCGTGACGATTACCGCATCCAGGCCGGCCTTGAGCGCGGCGGCGGCAATATCCTTGTGCACACCGCTTCCATCGGAATAACGCGTGTGCATGTGCAGGTTCACGACAACTTCATGCATCGATTTCCTCGTTTCAAAATCATTCCTCTTTTATCTCACGCGAAAGATAAAAGAGGAAAAGAACTTCGGATCACGGATTAACCGTTGTTGCGATTTACTTCGCAAACAGGTATAATTTGCCCGCTAATTTTAAGGAGGCACTTCGAATGACCAACTTTTTGAATATTGCGCTGATTATAACCTCAGTAGGTTTGATCGCCAGCGTCATCCTGCAAAGCAAGGGTGCCGGGCTGGGCGGTCTTACCGGCGCGGATACGGGCGGTGTGTTCACCGCCCGCCGCGGCATTGAGCGCGTCCTATTTTGGGTGACCATCATACTGAGCGTGATCTTTTTTGGCCTCGTCATCACCATCCTCATCCTCGGACAATAAAGTCACAGCCTTAAAAAGGGTCGCCGGGCCTGTGCCCTGCCGTCTCGCACCGGCGACACTTGCGCCGCACTGCGTGCTTTGCACTCGCCGTTTGAGGCTCGCAGGTGAGCGACTGGCGAAGCCGTGCGGACGAACGGTGAAGCGGGGCTGCGGCGGCCTTTCTTTATTTCCAAACTTATCATGAAAAGATTACGCTGGCAGATCCTGGTTGTCACGGTCACATTGATGATCGTGGCTTTGCTGTTAATCAGCCAACAACCGGTAACCATCATTACCCTGCCTCAGGCCGCGCCTGGCGGAGTCTACACCGAAGCACTGATCGGCTCCCTGGGCCGGCTCAACCCGATGCTCGACTGGAACAACCCGGCAGACCGCGATATCAACCGCCTGATCTTCAGCGGGCTGATCAAGTTCGATTCACATGGCCTGCCCCAGCCCGATCTCGTGGACTCTTGGGCGGCCTCTGCAGATGGCACGATCTATAACTTCTCCATAAGAACCAACGCGGTCTGGCACGACGGCGAACCCGTTACCAGCGACGATGTCATCTTTACCATCGAGCTGATCAAGAGCAGCGGTTCGCTCCTGCCGCAGGATATCAAGGACCTTTGGTCCCAGGTGGAAGTAAAAAGGCTCGACGAAAAAACGCTTCAGATCCGCCTGTCGGAACCGTTCGCCCCATTTTTGGATTACGTCACCTTCGGCATTTTGCCCAAACATCTGCTCGAAACCATCACGGCAGACCAGCTTGCAAGTGCGGATTTTAATTTACAACCTGTCGGCTCGGGTCCCTATAAATTCAACCGCCTGACGACCAGCGGCGGGCAGATCACAGGCGTGGTGCTGACGGCCAACGAGGATTATTATCTGGCGCCTCCCTATATTGAGCAGGTCGTCTTTCGCTTTTATCCCAATTCCGCTGCCGCGTTCGACGCCTATCAACAGGGAGAAGTACTGGGCGTCAGTCAGTTGACGAACGATGTCTTGCAGGAAGCTTTGATGGAACCGACCCTGTCGGTCTATACCAGCCGCCTTCCGCAAATGGGACTGGTCTTCCTGAATAACAACAATTCGTCCGTACCGTTCCTGCAAAATGCGAACGTGCGCCGCGCGCTGATGCTTGCCACGAACCGCAATGTGATCACATCGAAGATCCTGCAGGGACAGGCCATCATCGCAGATGGACCGATCCTGCCCGGTTCATGGGCTTATTACAACGAGATCGAGCATCTTGAATACGACCCGGACCTGGCCGCGTCTTTATTGAAGGATGAAGGATATGTCATCCCGGCCGGGGGCGGTGATGCACGCGCCAAAGACGGCCAATCCCTGACCTTTACGCTGGTCCATCCCGATGATGAGATCCATACAAAGATCGCGCAGGCCATCCAGGCCAACTGGCTTTTGGTGGGTGTAAGCGTGCAGTTGCAGGCTGTTCCCTATCAATCTTTGATAGACGATTTTCTGAGCACGCGCAATTATCAAGCCGCCCTTGCCGACCTGAACACGGCACGCACCCCAGACCCGGACCCTTATCTATTCTGGCACCAATCCGAGGCCACTGGTGGGCAGAACTATTCGCAATGGGATAATCGAACAGCCAGCGAGTTCCTCGAAACTGCACGCACTGCTGCAGATTTTTCCGAACGTGCACGCTTATATCGCAATTTTCAGGTGATCTTCACAAAAGAAATGCCGTCCCTGCCGCTATATTACCCGGTCTATTCCTATGGCGTGGGTGGGCAGGTTCAGGGGGTGCAGATCGCACCGCTCTATGACGTAAGCGACCGGCTTGCGCTGATCTCGGAATGGTACCTCGTCACACGCCGTGCCCTCGAGGAAACACCGCAACCGACTGCCATACCATAAAATTTCCGGCAGAAGTGGGATGAGCTTTGGCTTTTATTTAGAATCTTGAACCAGGAGAATCATGTTAAATAAAGCGCTTGACTACGCACACGGAAATCAGGGAAAATTCCTTGATGAATTAAAAGAGCTACTCGCCATCCCCAGCATTTCCACACTCGATGAACGCAAACCAGAGATGCAACTCGGCGCAGAATGGGTAGCATCCAAATTGAAATCCATCGGCATGGAAAAAGTTGAAATCATGTCAACAGGCGGGCATCCCGTTGTTTACGGTGAATGGACAGGTGCAGGCAAAAGCGCGCCCACCATGATGATCTACGGTCATTATGATGTGCAACCGGTTGACCCGATCGAATTGTGGACGTCCGATCCATTCAAGGCGGAAGTGCGCGGCGAAAATTTATATGCGCGCGGTTCTTCGGATATGAAAGCACAGGTAATGGCCTCCATCAATGCGGTGGATGCGGCGCTCAAGGCTGGCGGTCTTAAAGTAAATTTGAAATGGTTGATCGAGGGCGAAGAGGAAATCGGCTCGGAACATCTCGGTGAATTCATCAAAAACCACAAAGAGATGCTAAAAGCCGATTTTTGTTTAAACCCCGATGCAGGCATGCTGGCGCTGGATAAACCGAGCATCACAACCGGTTTACGCGGCTTGATGTATGCAGAGTTGCGTGTGCATGGTCCCAGCAAGGACCTGCACTCCGGCTTGTTCGGCGGTACGGTCCATAACCCCGCCCAGGCTTTGATCGAATTGGTCGCTGGCATGCACAATAAAAAGGGAAAAGTCACCCTGCCGGGTTTTTATGACAAGGTCCGCGAGTTAAGCAAAAAGGAACGCAAAGAATTCAAGCGGCTGCCCACAAGCAACAAGGAATTGATCGCCATGACCGGCGTACCTGCATTATGGGGTGAACCGAAATTTATTCCGGCCGAACGGGTTGGCGCGCGTCCAACTTTGGAAGTGAACGGATTGCTTTCCGGTTTCACCGGCCAGGGCTCAAAGACTGTCTTGCCTGCATGGGCAATGGCAAAAATTTCATGTCGTCTTGTACCAGACCAGGACCCCGATGAAGTATTCAAACAATTGAAGGCCTATCTCAAAAAGAATGCGCCAAAGACCATCACATGGGAATTGACCAATTTACATAATGCCGGCGCCGCGCTGGTGGATAGCAACAACGCAGGTGTGCGGGCGCTTGCCAAAGCACAGGAACCCATCTGGGGTAGAAAGCCATATTTTGCCCGTGAAGGCGGTTCGATCGGCGTGGTTGTGCAACTGCAAAAATATGTCGGCGTGGACTCTGTCCTTTGCGGCTTTGGTCTGCCCGATGACAATGCCCATTCGCCCAATGAAAAACTTCATCTGCCTACGTGGTACAAGGGAATTGATACTTTCATCCATATGATCTACAACCTGGGATAAATAAACCCTAAAGGTTTTTGGGAACGCGGACTTTAGTCCGCACAAGGCAGACTGAAGTCTGCGCTCCGTTATTTACATAAGCTCTCAGAACATATTTACACTATAAGGAAAACAATGGAAGATCGAATTATCACCTATGGCGGGCAGGCCGTGATCGAAGGCGTGATGATGCGCGGCCAAAAGGCATTTGCCGTTGCCATGCGCGCGCCGGACGGCAAGATCGTTACACACACAGAGAAGCTCGCGAACGTATATCGTTCGAAGATCACCAAGATTCCCTTCCTGCGCGGTACGATCCTTTTATGGGACGCGCTCGGATTGGGCATGCGCGCGCTGACCCTTTCCGCGAATACACAAACGGGAGAGGACGAAAAACTGGAAGGCCCGGCTCTTTATCTGACGTTGGGCCTGTCCCTGGCCTTCGGCCTTGGACTCTTCTTTTTGCTCCCTGCAGGGATTGGCGGAGCGTCTGAGCATTATTTAGGTTGGAGTTCATTGCTGAGTAACGTGGTGGAGGGTATTCTACGCTTGCTGCTCTTCATCGGCTATATCTGGGCGATCAGTTTCATGCCTGAAGTAAAGCGGCTGTTCATGTATCACGGCGCGGAACACAAAACCATTAACGCCTACGAAGCCGGGGCAGAGCTCACCCCGGAAGTGGTTGCGAAATATCCCATCGAACACGCCCGCTGTGGAACGGCATTCCTGCTCACGCTTCTTCTGCTTTCAATTTTGGTGTTCACTGCGCTAGGCGACATACCTATTTTGTGGCGATTGGCATCCCGCATATTATTCATTCCCATCCTGGCGGGGGTTGCCGTTGAATACATCCGCTGGACGGCCAATCACTTGAAAAATCCCATCGTGCAGTTGTTGATCAAGCCCAACCTGGCAATGCAGCATCTCACGACGCGCACACCAGACTCGTCGATGCTGGAGGTTGCGATCGAGTCATTCCAGTCCATGCGCAAGGCAGAGCAGGAATTCTCGACGTAGAGAAGCCGTAAGCCAAACGGCGGGCAATTGCCCGCCGTTTTTTTATTTAATATTCATATTTTTCTGCTACGATTGGGGTATGAAAAGCAAAACAAATCGATTTTCCAGGTTGATCTGGGCCATGGGTGCAGGATTCGGTACATTGATCACGGCCTATTTTATTTTCACCATCGGCCGCCCTGCACCGCTACCGGTCAAACGGGAACTGTTCGAGGGTGTCACATATCACCGCGTGGTTAAGTACCTGCCTCATTCCATGATCGCGCATGTCCTGGTGGTCGATACAAAGGTGAATGGGATGCAGTTCCTCGTCACACCACCGGCAGAGAATGTGGAAGGCGGTACAGTCGTCGCACGAACGACTTCTCAATTCCTGGACGAATTCGATGTGCAGATCGCGATCAATGGCGATGGATTCTTTCCGTGGTGGTCGCGCAGCCCGGTCGATTATTATCCACACGTCGGGGATCCTGTCACGCCAAATGGGGTCTCCGCGTCGTACGGAGAGGTCTATGCCGATGGCACGCAGGATATCCGTCCCGAGCCAACGATCTATCTCAGCCGCAGAGGTGACCTCTCTTTCAACCGGGCGCCAAATAAGATCTTCCACGCGCTTTCCGGTGACCGCATGTTGATCGTGAGTGGTGAGATCGTCCCGGACTTGAATAACAAAGTGCTGCATCCGCGCACAGCCATTGGCACAAATAAAAATGGGCGCTGGCTGTATATCGTGGTGGTGGACGGCCGGCAGCCATTTTACAGCGAGGGTGCCACGTTTAAAGAACTGGCCGGGGTGTTGGAAGATTTCGGCGCGTTCAATGCCATGAGCCTGGACGGCGGCGGTTCATCGACTTTGGTGATCGAGGGAGAGAACGGCAAACCTGTGGTCCTGAACTCACCCATTGATAGCTACATCCCCGGCCGTGAACGTCCTGTGGCGAATCATTTCGGCATCTATTTGAAGTAGAAGCTGGATGTGAGTATCACATCCAGCTTTTGCCCGTCATTGCGAGCGACACTGCGCCGCACTGCGTTTGTTGCAGTGCAGGTGAGCGAAGCAATCTCAGTGAGATTCAGCTCTAATCATATTAGGGATTGCTTTGTCGGGCAAAACCCTCCTCGCAATGACGAAAATTTATTTTTAACATAAATTTTAATCACCTGCCATCCGCAATGAAGATCTCTTCGATCTTCTGTTCGAACAATCTGGCGATCTTGAACGCCAGCGGCAGACTGGGGTCGTACTTGCCGGTTTCGATCGCGTTAACCGTTTGTCGCGAGACTTCGAGCTTCTCCGCAAGGTCGGCCTGGGACCAGTCTCGTTCGGCGCGCAGGACTTTCAAGCGGTTCTTCATTGGTATCTCTTGGAGTAATACGATACGCTCAAGCCCCATAGAACCACCATCATGGGAAAAACATAGAACGGTGAAACGTGTGGAAAGCCGACATTCTCAAGGAAGCCATAGGTAAATGTGATCAGGCCGGTTGCTGCTGCGGCGAAACCAATGGCATACAACTGGATCTGCTTTTGTAGTTCATCGATCGCGTTCAGGTATCGCTGGAACACGATTAACAGGATGACAACTGGGATCATCGGGATCAGTGTGACCGGAATACGCCATGGAGAATCACCCATTCGATTGACAGCCAGGGTGCTACCTATAATGGTCACAACATAGGCGGTCATGGTAATGGAGAACTCACGTGTATAACGTTTGGTAGGGGCATCCATATTTTTAACTCCTGAAAGTGAAATTTTGTATGTAAAGCGTCCTTTACTTTTGGTAGTATAAAACACCCTTGACTAAATGTCAAGGGTGTTTTACATGCAGTTTAACTAAAAAGCGATCTCGCCGATCTGCTCAAAATTGAGATCGAACAGTTCTTCCGCTTCCGTTTCCAATTCCGCGTCGAGGGCCTCCCCGGCGCGGGTGCCGCGATTGCAGTACGATCTATAAGGGCAGTAGCTGCACTTTGTGCGGTCATCAGTGAGCGGGAAGTGCGAAGCGCTCACGATTTCTTCCGAGAGCCGGGTAAGCGCGTCCCAGTCCCGTTTGAATTGATCCGCCTGGTAAACAAAACGCGCCGGCTCCGCGGGAAAATCTGCAAACCAGTAGATCATCTCGATCTGTTCCGGTTCGAAAGGTTTGCCCCCGTTCAAATGCGCACCGGCCCGTACGAGCAACGCACGATACACGCGCGTTTGCCAGCGCGTATGAAGCCATTCGTTCTTCGGTCGTTTTCGATACGTCTTCCAATCGTAAATATAAGCCTTGCCATCGTTCGCAAGACCGATCAGGTCATATTTCGCGAGCAAACGGAAATTTCCAAGCGGGGCCGAGAGAGTCACTTCAGGCAACCTGCGTGTAAGGCCCACCAACCCGGTTTCGCTGAACGGGAGAAAATTATCCCACCAGCGCTGCAGGTTGGGCGTATTCGCCAGTTTGCCGATCTGTTCCGCGGGAATACCCACGAGATGCTGCTGCGCGAGACGATGGAAATACTCCCCCTCCTGCTGATGCTTTTCATTTTCCAATGCGGGCTCGGTCTCGATGGCCGGATAGGAAAGTTGCTGGATGTATCGCAACTCAAAGCGGCGCGGGCAGTCCGCATAATCCTGCAGCGAAGATTGACTCAGGATGGTCAATTGAACGGGCATGGCCTTATTTTGCCACAGAGTCACACAGAACACAAAGAAAGTTTTTTCTCTGTCCATAGGGTTTATAATTCCGCATCTTGTGCAGAAGGAGTTAACAATATGCGATTCACCAAAGCAGCCCTGATATTCATCGGTCTCCTCCATTTGATGCTCGCCGCAGGCTTCTTTTTCCAGCAGGCCTGGGCAACATCGCTATGGCCGGTGCCAGATACGCGATTGTCCTACGCCTTCATCGCTGCGATCCTTGCCGGTGGTGGCGCGCCGCTCATATGGATCGGGCTGTCCGGCGAACTCGCCGCACTGGCTGGCTATGGACTCAGCTTTGGCATTATGTATGCGGGAATGGGGATTTCAGCGCTGCGGTTCTATTTGCGAGCCCAGAATCCATCACTTGCCTTGTTCGCGTTGGAAATGGGAGGGCTGACCGTGTTGGGAGGAATCACATTTCTGAGGACGCGTCGCTTCGTACAAGCTGGCCAACCAACGCCGCGCATCGTGCTGTACGCCTTTGCGGCCGAGGTACTGGTACTCGCCGGCGCAGGCATACTGTTGATATTAAAAGTTCCCAATACCCTGCCGTGGAACCTTAGCCCGGAGTCGTCGGTATTATACGGCTGGGTATTCATTGGACTGGCGTTCTACTACCTTTATGCCATCCTGAATCGCCAGTGGACTCATGCGCTTGGTCCGCTCTTGGGATTTCTCGCTTATGACCTTGTGCTGTTTTCGCCGTTGTTCGCCCGCTTTGGGAATCTTCAGCCTGAGCACGTGCGCGGACAAGTTGCCGCCTCGGTCATTATTATCTTCAGCGCGGCGCTCGGTCTTTACTACCTGTTTATGAACCCGAAGACCCGTTTGTGGGCGCGGTCTTCGTTGCCGCGCCAATAAATAACTTTATCGCAAGAGAAAAAATAAGTTATAATCTCGAACATGATTTACGATTTCAGTTCAGGCAAATCTCCGCTGATCATCGGTGTGCGAGGCTTTATCATCACCGAGCTTCCTCGAATCGCGCCTGCACACTGAAAGACACTGTCTATTCAAAACGCCGCAGGTTACCTGCGGCGTTTTTATTTAATCCGCAGGGGCGACCCAACAAGGTTAAATCATCAGTATAATTTTTTCGCCTGGCGGGTCGCCCCTACAAGTATCTGGAAAAAAACATGGTTCAAATTCAACTCGCAAACATCACGCTCGTCCTGGGTGCAAAACGCATCTTCGAAAACCTCAATTGGGAGATCCAGCGCGGTCAAAAGATCGGCCTGATCGGCGCGAACGGCGCGGGGAAATCCTCGCTTTTCAAATTGATCGAGGGTGAACATTCTCCCGAAATGGGCGGAGCCATCACCCGCGCCCGGCTCATCACAACGGGATACCTGCCTCAGCAACCCGAGCTGGACCCTGCACTGACGGCGTTCGACGCCGCGCTCGCAGGGAATCCGCGCGTGCAGACGGTTCGCGCAGAATTGGAACGCGTGGAAAACAGCCTCGGCGACCCCGAAGTCTACGGGCATGAACGCAAGCTGCAACATGCGCTTGAAAGGCAGCATCAACTGCTGGAGGAATATCAGTCCCTGGGCGGCGACTCCTACCCGGCGCGCGTGCGTGAACTACTGCTCGGACTGGGACTCGCCGAAAGTGAACTGCCCAAGTCCCTGTCCGTGTTGAGCGGCGGGCAGAAGAAACTTGTCGGGCTGGCGCGGCTGCTCTTGATCCGCCCGGATATTCTGCTTTTGGACGAGCCGGATAACCATCTCGACCTGCCCGGCAAAATGTATCTCGAAAGACTCATCCGCGAATACACAGGGACGGTCGTGCTGATCTCGCACGACCGTTACCTGCTCGACGCGGCCGTTACTCACATCGCCGAACTGGAAGATGGCAAGTTGGCTCTGTTCGAGGGCGATTATTCCTCTTATATTGCAGACAAGGAAACGCGTCTGGCGCGGCAGGAGGAATTATTCCGCGCGCAGAAGCATGAGATCACCCGCCTGGAATCAGCCATCAAACGTTATGCCATCTGGGGCAAGATCTATGACAACGAGGATTTTGCGCGCAAAGCCAAATCGATGCAAAAACGGCTCGATAAAATGGACAAGGTCGAAAAGCCGGTCATCGATCGCAAACGAATGGAGTTGCAACTCAACGGCTGGCGCGGCTCGAACAAGGTGTTGGAGCTGGCAAATGTCTCAAAATCATTTGGTGCCAAGAAGGTCTTTACGAACTTGAATGAAACCGTCTGGCATGGCGAACGCGTTGGTCTGATCGGGCCAAACGGCGCGGGCAAGTCTGTATTGCTGCGAATGATCCTCGAGCAAGAGCAGCCTGACTCAGGCGAAATAAAGATCGGCCCCAGTGTGTCTGTGGGACATTATGCACAGGAACATGAAACGCTTGATTTCAATCAAACCGTTGTGGATGCCGTTCGCTATGCCGGTGAAATGAACGAAGGCAGGGCCACTGCATTTTTGCTGCGTTACCTGTTCACTTACAGACAGGTTTCACAAAAGATCGGCGAACTCTCCGGCGGCGAGCGCAGCCGATTGCAACTTGCACTGGTGGTCTTATCGGGCGCAAACTTTCTTCTGCTGGATGAACCCACCAACAATCTCGATATCGCCTCTGCAGAAGTCCTGGAGCAAGCGCTCGAAGAATTCGAGGGTACCGTACTCGTCATCTCGCATGACCGTTATTTCCTTGATCGAACCGTTGAGAGATTGCTGGTCATTGAAAACAGTCAACTGGTGGAATACCAGGGTGGTTATAGCGAGTATCTTGAAAAGAAAGGTAAAAAACAATAACCTGTTGTTAACAACGATTTACGGAAAGTTAACTACAATTATCATCACTTTCCCGTGGAGGCGACCCGGACATGGAAATTCAATTCAGTGAACTTGAGAATGGCATCGGTCTGATCAGTCTCATCGGCACATTGGACACGATCGGCGCAGGTGCGATCGAGACAAAATTTGCAGGCTACAGCTCTGGCGACAATGCAAAGGTATTGGTTGATCTTTCAGGCGTGGATTTTCTTGCATCCATTGGTATTCGTATGTTGATCCTCACCGCAAAATCGGTTGTGAACCGCGGTGGTAAATTCGTGCTCCTTAACCCAAACGAAAACGTCATGGGTACGCTCGAGACCACCGGCGTCACAGACATCATCGCGGTCCACACAGAACAAAGTGCGGCCATTGCTGAATTAAGTTGAATTCCAAACGCAAAGCCTGATACAGGCAAATAAAAGAAATGCAGACATTAAATGTCTGCATTTCTTTTATTACGTGGGATGATTTTCTTTCGCTACAGGGCGCCATGCTCCGCGTCGAACACATGGGAGTGCATGTTCGCGATCCAATGCTTGCCGTCGTCTGTCAGGCGCAAATACCGCACCGCATCCTGAATATAAGGGTTTACGCTTTCCCAGTAAAAAGAAGCATAGTTCTTCCTCAGGTCATTGGGGGATTTATATCCGAATTTTTCGTTGGCACCCAATTCCAGAAACTCATAATATAACGCGGGCGTTTTTCGCAAAAAATCGGGGTCGCCAAGCTGGCCGATGAAATCCGCCGCACGCACCAACCCGCCGAACCCTTTGGTATCCTTGTACATCTCGCCGGCGGGAGATGGAAAACGTGTCATCTCGATATAGGATGCGATCAATTCAGCGTCCAGCAGCTTCGTCATATCCTGTAATAACCCGCTCCCGAAACGCTCCTTCACAAATAATTTACTGCGATCCACATGATACGGGGTTAAGGCTACATCTGTACCGTCAGGTGAAACAGATACCAGCTCATCCCCTTTTCCAGTTGCAAATTTATCCTTTGTATCGTTCCTGCACACGCCTTTTACATACCCGATATCGTGGCACAACACCGCCATCATAAAATGCATCCAATCGCGCGGCGTGACCCCGCCATCGCGCAGGTGTTTTCCCTCGATGATCGCCTGGCCCGCCAGCGAGACCATGATGGTATGGTCGATATCATGGTACAACGCGTCCGTGTTCGAGATATTTTCGAGGGCGAGCCTGCCGCACCACACCACGATGTTTCCGAACGTTTTATCGATATCACCATAGGTCCTGTTGTAT
>CAZJYB010000032.1:0-29811 GCA_964549865.1 uncultured Anaerolineaceae bacterium | reverse complement strand
CAGCAAATGTAAAGTCCAGACCGAAGCGGCGCAGCACCTTGTCAAAGAGGCGGAAAGTCCCTCCATAGACGTCATTTCCTGCGACCACGTGATCTCCACTCGCAAGCATCCTTAAAACAGTATCTGTGGCAGCCATCCCCGACGCGAAAGCCAGGCCCCATGTTCCACTTTCCAATTCGGCAATACAATCCTGCAGTGCCTTGCGTGTGGGATTCAATGTACGTGAATATTCATAGCCCTGCCGCGGCCGGCCAATCCCGTCCTGCATATACGTGGAAGTGAAGTATACGGGCGTCATCACCGCGCCGTTGTTGGGGTCAGGTTGCTGGCCCGCGTGAATGGCAAGAGTTTCGAATTTCATGCTTGCTCCTGTAAATTTCGAGAATACGATGTCGTCAAAGAAGGGGTTACAATCATCGATTATACGAGGAAACATGACAAAAACTTTACTGGCAGTTCTGGCACACCCCGACGACGAATCGTTCGGTTTGGGCGGCACCCTGGCGTTATACGCCCACAAGGGATATGACACCTATTACGTCTGTGCAACACGCGGCGAGGTCGGCACAGTGGACGATGAATATATGCACGGTTTTAAAGATACCGCCGAGATGCGCACCGATGAACTCATGCGTGCCGCGAAGGTGCTGGGGTTAAAGGAGGTATTCTTTCTCGGGTATCGCGATTCGGGCATGCCCGGCACAGAGCCCAATCAACATCCTAATGCCCAGATCAACCATTCGATCGATGAAGTCGCGGGAAAGGTCGTGAAATATATCCGCGAGCTCAAGCCGGATGTTGTCATCACATTCGATCCCATCGGTGGATACAAACACCCGGATCATATCCACATTCACAAGGCGACCGTGCTGGCTTTCGAAAAAG
The DNA here is from genome assembly GCA_964549865.1 of uncultured Anaerolineaceae bacterium. Lineage (GTDB taxonomy): Bacteria > Chloroflexota > Anaerolineae > Anaerolineales > Villigracilaceae > Villigracilis. The sequence continues at coordinate 28,926 of CAZJYB010000032.1, read as the reverse complement.
CGGGTGACACCTCCTTCCATCCTGAAAGTGGTGCGCCGTTCAAGCCACAGGCTCTTTATTATCAGGTTTTTCCGCGCTGGTTCTTAAAATGGGCCACCCGTTTGATGCCGATCTTCGGAAAGGACCCCACGAAATTCGGTCGCAACGGTGATATTAACCTGAAGGAACTGGCCGAGGTGGATTTTCCGATCCATGTGCGGTTGAACATCCGCGAAGTTGTGGAGATAAAACGCAAAGCGGGGGAATGTCACGCCTCGCAGGGTGGTCTGCAGATGCGCCGCGGGGTGATGGGTTTGATCACGAAGTTGTTTGGCGAGAGTGAGGATTTCATGCAGGCCTATCCGCCTGTAACAGGAAAGTTCAGGAAAAAGTACGATCTGTTTGCTGAAGTATGAGAAGAGACGACTTGCAAGGAAATGGCTGGAACTAATCCAGCCATTTCCTCGTTAAAAGTTGAATACCTGATTTTGAAAAAAATGTTAGAATATTTCCACCCCAATCTTGAAAAAAAGTGAAATAAATTATGGAGACAATGCCAATCAACAGGTTTAACTTTGTGCGCATCAAGGAAGTTTTCATTCGGCCGCGACAGACATTTGAATTGATCGCAGAAGAGGCTCAAGCCAGCTGGCTGACCCCCATGTTGGTCTTAAGTGCCACTGCATTCTTGAGTGTGGTTGTTGGTGGATACCTCACCTCGCGTGCAGCGCGCATGGGTGACATGCAACTGCCGCCGGATTGGCAGTACTGGACCCCTGATATGCAAAATAATTTTATGCAAGCCCAACAGTCCATGCAAGGGCCTGTGTTCACGTATGTGTTTCCGTTTGTGCTGGCATTTGCTGGCTTGTGGTTGGGATGGCTGATTCTCAGCGGCCTTTTACACCTTGGCTCCACGTTGCTGGGCGGTCGGGGAACAATGCAGGCTGCCCTCAATGTGGTTGCCTGGGCGGGTCTGCCATTCGCGATCCGCGATGGACTGCGGATCCTGTTTATGTTGATCGCCGGGCATGCCATCAGGAACGCCGGGCTTTCAGGTTTTTCCGGAGCCGCAGTTTTCCTGGGCCAGATCCTTGCCCAGGTGGATGTCTTTTTCATTTGGTATATCATCCTTGTGATCCTTGGGCTTCGGGCCGCTGAAAATCTGCCCACAAACAAGGCGGTTGCAGGTGTAGTGGGCATCATGCTTGTCGTGCTCCTCGTTCAGGCAGGAATTGGAACCCTCATCTCAAATCTGGGTGGATTGGCGTTTCAACGGCCGTTTTGATAAAGTCATGGGCGCTCCATTAATTCATATCGTTGGGTTGAAAAAACATTATCAAATGGGCGGGGCAACCGTGCGCGCATTGGATGGTGTGGATCTGGATATACAGGCCGGGACATTTACGGTCGTCATGGGTCCCTCTGGCTCCGGCAAAAGCAGTTTGCTCTATTTGCTCGGCGGGTTGGACCGGCTTACCTCAGGGGAGATCCATGTCAGCGGCGAGAGACTGGATCAAATGGACGAGAATGCACTGGCTCTCTTCCGTCGCAGGACCATGGGGTTCATCTTCCAGTCTTTCAATCTGGTGTCGAGCATGTCTGCTCTGGAGAATGTCGGTTTCCCCATGCAGTTTTCCGGGATTCCCATTGCGCAGCGAAATGAAAGGTCGCACCAATTATTACAACAGGTGGGCCTCGCAGATCGCAGTCATCATACTCCCTCCGAGCTTTCCGGTGGACAACAGCAACGCGTGGCAGTCGCGCGTGCGCTGGTGAATGACCCCGCCTTGATCTTTGCTGACGAACCCACCGGTAACCTTGATACGGCCAGCGGGGTGGCCGTGATGCAATTATTGTCCGACCTTCATCGTTCCGGTCGCACCGTGCTGGTGGTGACGCACGACCCGCGTATGACGCATTTTGCCACGCACGAAATATTTTTGCTGGACGGGCATATCGTCAGCAAAGCCGAATACAAGTCTGCAACCCTGGACGCGGCTTTGAATTCCCAAGGAGAATAAATGGCATTTTTCAGGAAAAGATCGGTGCTCTGGGGCTTGATCGCGGCCATGTGGCTGACTTTGATCCCTGTCCCCGTTTACGCATTGACCGTGGACAGTGTTGCCCCCGGTACGATTACAAATGATGCGGCGAACATAATTACGATTACCGGAACAGGGTTTGTGGATGGCGCGGTTGTTTTAATAAACGACGTTGCCTTATCTACAACCTATCTGAACAGCGGCACATTGACTGCCGTGGTACCTTCCGGGTTTGCGGCAGGCGTGTATTCGGATATCAAGGTCCGTAATTCTGATATTGATGTGGATGCCTGTTCCTGTACTCTGACGGTAAATGCCCCAGTTGTGCCAACTGCTACTGCTACTGCAACTTCCGCTTCTTTTAACCGCCCGCAGCTGGTGATCAATTCCTCGGGCGCGAATGTTTCCTCGATCACTTCTCTTAAAGAGTTTAAATTTTCCGTCAATTTCAAGAATGCGGGCAGCATAACCGCCTTGAGCACACAGGTCACCTTTTCCTCGGCAGACCTGGTCCCCACAAATACCGGCGGTGTGGTGGTGCTGGGTACATTGGCTGCTGGTGGGAATGCGACTGCTGAACAGACCTTTGTTTCATCGACATATTTATACGGCAAAACGATCGTCTCGATCGATGCAACGGTTACCTATTATGACGACAAAGGCACATCCTATACCGATAAATTCACACTGTCCGTCCCGGTCTCCGGGACAAGCTCGGGTTCGTCGATCAGTGTCACTTCCACCCCAACCGGTGTGCGCAGCGGTCAGTTGATCATTCCCTCCTATGGGACAACGATCAACCCGTTGCAACCGGGCACCCAATTCACATTGACCATGACGGTTCAGAATGCAGGCAATGACAAGGCTCAACGCGTGACCATGATCGTTGGGGGTGGCTCCTCCGGTTCAAGTGGGGGAACGGCGCAGCCAGGCGGCGTTGCCGGCGGCAGCGGCGAATTCACAAATTTTGCGCCGGTGGGTACATCCAACATTCAATCGCTGGGTGATCTTTCCGCCGGAGATCAGAGACAGGTTTCGCAGGATCTGGTCGTCAACGTTTCCACCAACCCAGGCGCTTATCCGATGAAAATTACCTTTTCCTATATCAACGCCAATGGGGAGGTGGTGAATGATGAACAGGTCATCACTTTGCTGGTGTACAGTTTGCCAAATGTGGAAGTGAGTTTTTATAGTCCGCTCGATCTGTTTTTTCAGGGCCAGCCGGGAGCCCTGCCGATCCAGGTTGTCAACCTGGGCAGGCGGACCGCCGTTTTGGGCAATATGAAGGTCACCTCGAATGATGGAACTGTTGAGGGCGGCGAAATCCTCATCGGCGCGCTGGATGCGGGCGGATATTTTACGCTGGATGCCGCGTTCTTTTCCGATGTCGCTGGCGACACAGAATTGAATGTGGTCATTGAATATACCGATGATTTCAATCAGGCGCGTACCATTCAAAAAACACTGAAGGTCAATGTGGAAGAAGCTTTTATTGAACCCACCCCGGATCCATCCATGCCGGGCAATGAAGAAGGATTTGTGGGTAATCCGGATGAAACGATCCTGCAGAAGACCTGGCGATTTATCCTGGGATTGCTTGGCCTCGACAGTGCGCCTCCTTCTCCGGGGATGCCTGATTCTGAGATCCTCGAGGATCAGTTTCCAGTTCCGGTCGATCCCAGCGCCGGCGGTAAGGGATAAGCGTCCTGTATGAAAGCCCTTGATCTGATCCGGCTCGTCATCAACAACTTGAACCGGCGCAAGGGGCGCGTAGCGTTGACCGCCATCGGCGTGATAATTGGGACTGCAGCAGTGGTGGTCCTTGTTTCCCTCGCCATTGGTTTGCAAATGAATGCCAATGAACAATTGTATGGCATCGGTAATCTCAGCCAGATCAACGTCTCACCTGGTTATGGAGGCGAGGGTGGCGGTGGCAATGGACCTGATGTCGTAAGCCAGGGTGCTGGCGGTGGAGCAGGTTCAGAGGAGATCATGCTGCTTACTAATAATGCCCTGAAGGATCTCCAGGCAATCCCCGGCGTTGTTTCGGTCATCCCTCGGGAATATTTGAATGCGCAGATGATGATCTCCTATAAAAAAATGGAGGGTTATGCCTACAACGCGTTTGGGGTTGATACAGACGATCTTTCCGGGCTTGGGCTGGAGGCAGACCAGGGGGTAACCAGCCTTTCCAGAGCGAGTGTCATTATCGGCCCTCAGGTGGCGATGGGGTTTTACGACCCCTACCTGCGTCCCGGGCAGGAACCTGCCCCACCGCCGGATTTATATAATCAGCAAATACAACTTATCATCATCAAATACGATGCCGATGGCAATGAGATCCGCAAGAATGTGAGCGTACGTGTGGCTGGCGTACTCGCTGAAACAGGTGCAGAGTCCGATTGGTCGATCTACATGCCTCTCGACCAGATACAAAGTTTCAATGAATGGGCTACTGGTGTCAGGATAAACCGCAACAAGGATGGATATGGCGAAGCCATCGTGATGGTGGACAGCCCGGATAAAACCATCGAGGTGCGTGATCAGATCGTTGCCATGGGATTTCAGGCTTTTTCCATGCTGGACTTTGTGGAGGGCATCAATAATTTTTATGTCGTCCTTCAGGTCGTGCTCGGGGGTGTGGGCGCGATCGCCCTGCTGGTGGCAGCCATCGGCATTGCGAATACGATGACAATGTCCATTATGGAGAGGACGCGTGAAATTGGCCTGATGAAGGCGGTGGGCGCCACCAACCGTGACGTGCTGGCGATCTTTTTAGGTGAGGCGGCGGGGATCGGTTTTATTGGCGGGGCTGGAGGCGTGCTCATCGGATGGCTGGCAGCCGTGGGACTAAATGTGGTGGCGGTTGTCTATCTTGCCCAACAGGCAGCAGAGCAGGGTGGCTTGCCTCCAAGTGTTGCCGTGTATACACCCTTGTGGCTCCCCATATCTGTGCTGGTGTTTTCGATCTTGATCGGGATGATCTCTGGTCTGTATCCCGCCTTGCGTGCGGCAACCATGATCCCGGTACAGGCATTGAAGTACGATTAATATCACCCAGCTTTTTTAACAAAACTGAAGGCTTCATGCCGGGTTTTAAGTGATATATTGCATCTTCATGAGAAAGGATCATATCCATGCCTGAACGTCGAACCCAGCCCCGCAAGAAATTCTCCCTCTACATCCGCGTTTTGGATGACGACACGCAGGAGCTGCTTGGGCATATGGTCGAGGTAAGCGCTGATGGCTTTAAACTGGAGACATCCGTGGCCCTTCCACTCGACAAGGACTACTACCTGCGCGTTGAGCTTACTCCTGAACTGGCAGACAGGCCATATATCATATTTATCGCCCGTTCACGATGGTGCAAGATCGGTATTTTGCCCAACCTGTTTCACTGCGGGTTTCATATCATTGAGATCATGCCCGATGACAAGGAAATCTTCCTGAATGTCGTCAGGAAATACAATCCATAAGGTCCGCAGAGTTTCAATATCCAGGGGCTTTATTTGTGGAGGTGCCCAGCGCCTCTATTTTTTTTGGCCAGACGTCATTTTCCCGAAAAGACCCCGCGGCCGGCTCTTGACAATTTAGAACACTCGTTCTACAATCAGCCATCGTATTCGATTTTTATAAGGAGAATGCCATGTCCAAACGAAGTGTTGTCCACGTTGAGATCCCTGCCGTTAATGTTGAAGCCGCGGGAAAGTTCTATCAGGAATTGTTCGGTTGGAAGCTGCAGCACATCCCGGAAATGAATTACACGATGTGGGAGGCTGCGGATGGAACGGGTGGCGGTATTCCCGAAGTTTCAGCCGATAATCCCGCCGGCCAGGTAATGGTCTATATTGCCAGCGACGATATCGAGGCAGATCTGAAAAAGGTCGAGAAACTGGGTGGCAGGGTCTTGCACCAGAAGGCAGAAGTCCCGGGTTTTGGCTGGATGGGTGTCTTTCAGGACCCTACCGGAAATGTGCTTGCAGTATACACAAGCATAAATCCCGCTAACAATTAAAGGGAACATCATGGCCACGGATGAATTTATCCTTGCCTTGGATCCCGAGCCAGTAAGGCAGATCGTTCGTATGGACAGGGCCAAATACGAGATCGTTCGCCAAACCATTCTTGAGATCTTGTTTTTACATGGTCCGCTTGTCATCACGGAACTTGGTGATCGGGTGGAAGATCAATTGCAGAATGACTTCGACGGTCCGCTCATGTGGTATTACCGCATGGTTAAGTTGGACATGGAAGCATGCGGTCAGATCCATCGTGTGCCCGAGTCCTGGCCGACGATGATCGAAATTTCAAATTAGCAGACGTCCCTCCATTGAGGAGGGACGTCTTATTTAATTTCTGTTCAAATTTTGCTTGACTGAGCCGTAACGCAGTGGTATCCTTGCGCTCAATGTTTACTCAACGTCGTGTTGATACGAATACCGATCGTAATTCCCGCACTCATGTGGTGACGGGGCGTTGGTATTTATCAGGTGAACGTGAAAAGTTCATTTATCCTGGATAGGTAAACCAAACGCCCCGAATTTCGGGGCGTTTTTCTTAATCACGCAGGAGACTTCGGAAGTCTTTTTGCGAGTCGTCCAAATTAGGAGTCTTGGTGGAAGACTTCCGAAGTCTGACACCTCAGGAGCAATTATGATTTCCAATTCCACGCCTGTGCTTGCCGTCGACGAGAAAAATTTGATCCCTGTCAGCGATCATCTACATCAGATGGTGGACATTCCTCCTTCGCGCATGTTCCTGATTAACAAATCCTTGAAGGTTTACCAGGAGAAGAATCCGGGGGCGCAGACCTTTGATGCATCACAGGGGGATGGTGGCGCCTCTTTACCCGGGGTTCCAAAAGCCATCCTTGAACGCGCCTCACAACTTCAGATTGAGCATGGTACTGCTTACGACATGCCTTTTGGTACGGAGGCTTATCGTAAGGCTGTCGTTGAGCAGTATTGGAAATTGGATGCGGATCTTGGCTGGGGATCAGCCAATGTGATGGGCACCGCAGGCGGACGCGACGCTCTGGTCAAAGCCTATGGCGCGATGCTTGCCCTTGGTCACGGCCGGCAGGGTGACTTGATCATGGTCTCGCGTGTGCCATGGATCACCTACAACTGGGGACCTTATGGCGTGGGCGCGAATGTGCTGTGGGCACCGGGCGATCCATCCCAGGGATGGGCGTATTCAGAAGATGCGATCCGCGAAAGCGTGAAGTTCGCCGAATCAAAAGGTCGAAAGATCGCAGGGTTGATCATTACCAATCCCGATAACCCAACCGGGATGACCATCACCGTTGCCAAACAAGTCTCACTCGCCAAAGCAGCGCTGGAGGCAGGTGTGGCATTCGTGCTATTCGATTGGATGTATCACTACGTAACGGACGAATCCCCGATGGATCTGAATTCCTTCCTAAAGTTCTTCACGCCTGACGAACGCAAGCGTTTAATGTTCCTCGACGGAATTACCAAGTCTTTGGGTGGGTCCAATATTCGTAACTGTCACCTGATCGCGGACGAAGCTGTTATCAAGTTTATCGTGGCGCGCTCCTCACATGGCGTGATCCCGCCGTTTTATTCCCTGGCTGTGGCGATGGCCGCTTACGAAATGGGATTTGCCGCGGCTGCGAAGACGATCATCGAACCGACCAACGCCAGCCGCGTTGCCCTGAAAGCGCTGTTGTTGCGAAATGAATTCGAACATATCATCGGCAAGGGATACTATGCCTTTATCAAGGTCGGTGAGTTCCTACAGGCGAAAGGCTGGGCAGATAGCGAGCCGCTGGGTCAATATCTTGCAGAAAATCACGGCGTCGCCGTCGTCCCTGGCGCGTTCTTCTCCCCGTTTGGCAATGACTGGGTTCGCTTCTCATATGCCACACCTGCAGAGAAGACAGAGGGCGCGTTCAAGAGGCTGCTTGAGGGGTTGGAAAGCTTGAAGAAATAGCAAGCTTTCATGGAATGTGGAGATGTTTTACGTAGCCGGCTACTATCTAATTCAGGGCTCGCAGAAAAAGCAATGGATGGACGCCGAAAATCTATTGCCATCCCAGGTATGGTCAGGAAGTGGACATATCTGCGATAAATTTCCCGATTCCTGGATCCTGGGTTGGCTGAGCGATCACGAAGCTGAAGCTCAGAAGGAACGCGAATACGCGCAAAAGGCAATGAAGATCTCTGCCAGCGAGGTTTCAGCCGCTCAAAAGGATTTTAATGAATTGATCGAAAGCGAACAGTTCGGCTTTCCAAATGTTTTTATGGACGCCAGTATTGCATTGAGGAAATATCGACAATATTTTCAATCTGTATCAGATCTAAAGCTTTTGGGATTGGGCCTGCCAGAGTCTTATATGGAAAATTTCTTTGATGAATATAACTCCGAAGGTTTTAGACTTTTTGCACGAAATGGTGTCTATCAAAAGTTGGAACAGAGAGAAGTCTGTGACGAAGATGCCGCAATTGGCTATGACCTGCTTGGTTTTGATGGGGCAGATTATTGCTCTTTTCTTTGCGGCTCAATGGAGGCTGAAATTCATGAAAAATACGGCGTTCAATATAATCAGTATGGATTGATTTCGGAATACGATCAGGCTGAGAGAGTATCCCAGGCAATTGCCAGTGGTAAAGAAATTGCAGAAGATGGCTTTTGGGCACCCTGGTTGGTTTTTGAAATTAAAATATAGACCTATTTTTTGTTCTCATCTCAATATTTAGGAAGCCTTATGTCATTCAATCCTCAACAATTTGCAGACAAATATCACCTCGCCGTGGAGCAATCTTTAAGAGAAAAACCTCAAGGCGGGCTCAATGGTTTCGAGCAGGAATGGAACCTGCTCGATGAAGAACTGCGTCCATTGCTCACCGTGGGTGCAAGGCCAAGCCAGCAATCCTTTGTGGATTACCTGCGCGCCGAATGTATCTCACCCTGGCAGGCGCAGTTCAGCCAGCTCGAGGTCTTTCATTGGATGGTCGAATGGGCCACGCGCCCGTACTACAGTCCGCGCGGCGCGATCTATGAGGCGCGCCTCATGGAAGCTTCGCTGATCAATGCGCTGCATCGCGCCGGCCATAATTTTGGCGAACGGCTGCACTACTGGCACGGCAATCTCTTGTTCCTTACTGATATCGGCCACGATTCGATCCCTGGCAATTGGGGTATCGCCAAGCGCCGCTATCTCGAAAAATGCGTTGATCTATATGGCGACACCCTCGCCACCGCGGGCATTCATACGAATCTTTCCCTGCCAGATCCGCTCTTTACATGGGACTTCATGCATTTATCTGCAACCGAGCGCGGCGATCAGCATCTCGATGAATTCAAATCCGAATTCTATATAACGGCCACGCGACTTTTACGCGCCTTTACAAGCCTCTTTATCGCGACCGCCGCGTCCACGCCGTTGCAGGCCCAGGTCCGTGACGGACGCGCTGTGGTCGTGCTCACTGAGCACGATTCGATCCGCAATCTCACGTTCCCGAATCCGCCCGCCATCGATCTCCCCGATCTGTATCGTTCGTACCAGGATTATCTGCAAATTTCCTATGACCTCGTCCGCCGAGGAGTCCGTTTTGGAAACAACAACTGGACTCCCGTGCGCGCCCGTAGTTTTGCCGAACCCGTTGAGCGACTCATTTCCACCACAAGCGACGAACTCACGGCTCTTTATACCCGCGGCCTGTTCGCGGTGGGTCAGGCCACGCCTCCCGAGGAGATGGCTTTGCAGATCGAAAAGCAGAATCTCATGGCGCGCATCAATCTGCCCATGGGTCGCGTCGAGGTGCGCGTGGATGACGGGGGGCACAGCCTCGATATCGACATTGCGAATCTAACACTCAAGCATCTTCTGCTTCTACGCATCTATTCGGACCCTCAATTTGCACGCGGCTTCCGATACGACCGCGAAGACATCAGCCGCGCCCGCACCAACGAGAATCTTGCCGCCAAATTCAGCATGCGCGCCGAGATCGAGAATCCGCTCACTGCCAAGCCGATCGGCATGCGCGACTTCCTCAAATGGACTCTTGATGAAGTGAAACCTTTGGCAAAAGCATTGAATTTGTGGCAGGATCTAAATCCGCTGGTTGAGATCTCTGCAGGTGGGCGTAATACCGCCGAAAAAATGCGCGCTCGCCTGCAAAATGAACTGGTTGATAATAATGAAGTTCCCTTCGATGTTCTGAAGGAATTGCATTTCGAACGCGAAGCGCAGGTAAAGGGCGATGTGGAACGGATCGCATCTGAATATGGCTCATTGGGTGAAGAGTCATCGAAACTGGGTGAGTTCTTGCAGCGCGGCCGTGATGCTGTGCGCGTCGACAGTGGTCAAAAACCATCGCCTGTTCCCATTCAATTTCGCCCGCGCACGCAGGCCGTGATCGAGACGTCGTATCCAGATAAGACCAGTGAGATCCTTGACCTTGCGCAACAATTGATCCGCATTCAATCTGTGACAGCCTGTCCGGATGAACGTCTCGATGAAGTCCACCGCGCGGGATCGTTGATCGACGATTATCTCAAGTCTTCCGGCCTGGATGTTAAATTCTTTGATGGCAAATATCCTGCTGTTTACGCCACATTTTCCAATGATGCAAAAGATGCTCCAATCCTGTTGACCGGTCATTTTGATGTGGTCGAACCCGAACCCGATGATTCGCAGTTCATCCCGCGCATCGATGGCGATTATCTGTGGGGCCGCGGTGCGGCGGATATGAAGACTGTGGTCGCGACCTATCTGGTATGGATGAAGGATAGGATGAAGTCCGGTGCGCCATATCCCAATATTGCCCTGATGCTCGTGGGCAATGAAGAGAACGGCGAAGCGGAAGCCTGGGGCACGCCTCACCTGTTGAAAGAATTGAATCTCACGCCATCTCTTTTTATTGCAGGCGAACGCACCGGTGAAAAGGGAAATGAGCTCTTTGGCGAGATCTGCGTGGAGAATCGCGGCGTCATGCGTTTTGATGTGATCGCGCGCGCCGCAAAGGGCCACTCTGGCGTTGCCGGCACCGGTGACTTGAGCGAGAAGCTAATTTCAGCGCGCAGCGCGTTGAACGAAGTTTTCGCAAAACATCTCACGCTTAAATCGTCTGATGGCTGGCAATCGCAGGCAAAATTCCCATTCATTAATGTGGGTACGACCGGTGTGTACAATGTCACTGCTGGGGAAGGAATCCTTGGCGTTGAGATTCGTCCCATTCCACAAGATGATACCTCCAGGCTTCGAAAGGAAGTCGAGGTCTATTGCGCCGAGAACGGGTTGGAAGCGAGTTTTTCCGTCATGGAGAATGGCGTTGCCTGCGACCCCAAGAATCCGGCTTTGAAAGCACTGATCAAGGCAGTCAAACAGGCTTCAGGGTCCGAGCCGCGGCTCGGGAAGAAACTTCCGGGTACAAGCGCGCGGTTTGCGCCCGGCGGTCAGGCTGTCGTTTGGGGACAGTCCGGCTTGGGTCCGCATGCAAAGGACGAGCGGCATTTCATCCCCAGCATCGAGCCATATTACAAGTCCTTGAATGAATTAGCGAAGTTATGGAAATAAAAACAGGTCGCGTTTTACGCGACCTGTTCGTTTCAGTGGCATTATCGGTAATTAGAAAAAAACGTTCCGAAGGTTGTTGTCAGAAGCTTGAATTACTCAAAACAAACCTTCACCCATCCCCCTTCGGGGACCTTCGCGGAACGGTGCTTGTATGTAATATCCGGTAATGTCTAATGTTTGAAGTGGATGAAGATCCGCCCAAAATTCTTGTCGTCCTTTTCAACCCGGTGATACAACTTCTTGATATGAGCCTGGTTTAGAAAACGCAGCACTTTTTTCTTCAATTGTCCGCTGCCTTTGCCGGGGATGATCTCGACAAGACTGATCCTTTTATCGATGGCTTCTTCCACAATGCGGTTGAGTTCCGCATCGATCTGGGTTCCGCGGTTGTAGATGTCGTGCAGGTCAAGTTTAAGTTTTGCCATTATTTTTTCGGTTTCTGCAGGAAATCGAACGGCGGGCGTTGATTCAATTTCACCAAATTCGCACCTGAGTCGCTCACATGTAAAAGGGTCAACGAGCCTGTGTCGCAGCTCAATCGCTGGAAATGGTCGAGCGGCAGGCCAAGAAAATGCGACACGACCAGTTTGATGGGGTCGGCATGAAAGACGACCGCGACGATATCCTTCGGCTTGTGTTTTTTGACGATATTTTCGAGTGCATTTGCCAGGCGAGTTTGCATTTCAGGAAATGATTCGCCCTCCGGAAAGCGAAAGCGGGAAGGGGAGTGTTGCACGATCTTCCAGACCTTCGTGAGGCTTAGCAATCTCCAGGATTTGCCCTGCCATTTGCCTATATCCGCATCCATCAACCCGGCTTCCTTGATGGTCTTCAGCTTGTGCGAACTGGCGATCGGCGCAGCGGTCTCCATGGTCCTTTCGAGCGGACTCGAATAGATGGCCTTGAGTGGAACGTCTTTTAGCGCTTCGCTCAAAGCCTGGGCCTGTTTCTGCCCGCGTTCATTGAGGTGAACCCCCGGGATGCGCCCGGCCATTTTGCCTGTTTTAACGTAGTCGTTTTCGCCGTGGCGAATGAGAAGTAGGATGGGCATGATTCTTCCAGGTACTGCGGTACGGGTGGACCATTGTACGGTTGTTATTTTCTCTTGGGAATGTATACTATTGCATTATATCTTAGGTTATTTATCCGCATCTATTTAACGAGGAGCATTACTCATGATGAAGTCCGGTTTAATTCTAAAATGGACAATTGGCATCCTTCTGGTGGGCCTCTTTGGCCTGGGCGGGGCCACAGCGATGGCCTACTACGCAAACCCCGGCTACTCGATCTCGATCATGGATTATCCCCAATCCATTTACCAATCGATCTTTAAGAAACCCAAGGCCCCGGAGATCGTCGATCAAAAGGTGGAGGGAAACTGTGGCGCAAGGGTTTGGTGGGTGGACAACGCATTGAACGAAGACGGAGTCCGCTTTTATCGACGTATTGTCGGCCAGCCGAACTTTGTTGCGATTCAGATCACTGGCCCTCACGCAGGCATACCCGGCTCGTTTGACGAAGGCAACCTGCCTTTGGGTACCTATGAATATCGCGTGGGTGTATTCAACGAATACGGCACGTCCTACAGCAATATCAGCGACCAGATCGTGATCGATGACGATGTTTGCGGCGATGAGCCATTGCCTGTCTTGCCCCTAAATCCCGTGATCACTGCGCTTGAGCGTGTGAAAGGCGAGGCATGCACGATACGAGTCTATTTCAATGATAATTCGACCGATGAGGATGGCATTCGTATTTATCGTTCGGAATGGAACGACCCAGATGTCCTTCTGGCGGATCTCCCGCCCAATAATGGGCCCACGGGTAGTTACGACGACACAAACGTCCCGCCCGGTCATTACACCTATCAGGTAAGTGCCTACAATGCAAATGGGGAGGCTTTCAGCCAGTTGAGCGATGAGATCGAGATCACTGAGGAGGCGTGCGGCCAGTCCAATCTGAACGTCGGGGTTGTGGCGGTGACTACTCCTGCTCTTCAAGTGCAAGCCTGCACATGGAAGGCTGTTCTCAATGTCTTTGTTCGTAAGGGGCCGGGGGCAAGTCTCTATCCTGAGATCACAGCAGTTGAAACAGGTGCAGAGTTGCCTGTAATTGGGCAAAGTGAGGACGAGCAATTTTGGGCCGTGGAACTTCAGCCAGGTGTGATCGGGTATGTGCCCAAGGCAGAGAAGTTTGGCTTGGCAACAGGAGATTGTAGCGTTCCGATCTTAAATGACCCTGAAGCGTCAGCTCCTTCATCTCCAGGCGAAGAAGAACCAGAACCAGCTGGAACGCCTCAATGCAGTGACGGCGTTGACAACGATGGTGACAGAGTGATCGATATGCGAGATCGCGGATGCAGCAGTCCGAATGACACGAGTGAATAGTTAGCGAAAAATGTCCTGTAGATTTCAAATCTACAGGACATTTTATTTTATCTTCCGTTTCATTTCCTGGATCTGTTCCTCACTTAAATCAGGAACATCCTCACGGCGGTCGATACCCAATGCTTTGCGTTGAGCCTCGCGCCACATTTCCAGCCTGGTCGTGACTTGTGATTCATAACCTTCCTGTGACGGCAGGTAAAAATACGTTCCTAATAAACGCTTGGGTAAATATTGCTGTGGAGCGAAATGGCCCTCGCTATCGTGCGGGTATACATAGTCCTTGCCCTGGCCGGTCGCGGCCGCATCGCGGTTGCCGTCCTGTAGATGGCGCGGCACCGAGACCTGTCCTTCCTCTTCTATCTTTTTCATGGCCTTGAAATATGCGCCTGCGCTGTTGGATTTGGGCGCGGTGGCCAGATAAAGCGTTGCTTCCGCGATGGGGTAAATGCCTTCAGGTAAACCAACATAGTCGTAGGCCTGCGCTGCGGAGGATGCAACGACCAATCCCATCGGGTCGGCCAGGCCGATATCTTCCCCTGCAAGAATGATCAACCTGCGAATGATAAAACGCGGGTCCTCCCCGGCGTAGATCATCTTGGCGAGCCAATATAAAGCCGCGTCGGGGTCGGAACCGCGCACCGATTTAATGAACGCACTGATGGTGTCGTAATGCGCGTCGCCGTCTTTATCATACAAAACCGCGCGGCGTTGAATGGACTCTTGCGCAACATCCAGGGTGATGTGAATGCCCCCATTCTTTTCCGGGGCGGTGGATTCCACGGCGAGTTCAAGGGCATTTAAGGCGTTGCGCGCGTCGCCGGAGGAAACTTCAATTAAGTGGGTCCGCGCATCGGGGTCCAGTGTGATGCGTTTGTTCCCGTAGCCGCGCTCCTTGTCTGTGAGGGCGCGGTCCAAAAGGATGCCGGTCTCGACCTGGTTCAGATTCCGTAGTTGAAAGACGCGCGACCGAGAGATCAGCGCCTTGATAACCTCGAAATATGGGTTCTCAGTCGTCGCGCCGATGAGGGTAAACGTTCCATTCTCGACGTGAGGCAGGAGCGCGTCCTGCTGGGCTTTGTTCCAGCGATGGACCTCATCCACGAAGAGGATTGTGCGGATGTTGTGCAGGCGCCTTCGCTCAAGTGACTCATCTATGACGACGCGCAGATCGGCTTTGCCCGCAAGGATCGCGGAGATGGTGGTGAAGTGACTCTTGGTAGTGTTGGCAATGACCTGTGCAAGCGTGGTCTTGCCGGTGCCGGGCGGCCCCCAAAGAATAATGGATGAAAAAAGTTTATCTGCTTCGATGGCGCGCCGCAGGAGCTTTCCTTCTCCTACAATATGCTCCTGACCGATATATTCCTCCAATGTACGCGGGCGCATGCGCGCCGCAAGCGGCGCTTCGCTTTTCATTCGTTCCTGCATGGCGTGATCGAAGAGGTCGGGCACAAAGCGATTCTACCATGTGGTTAATTGGTAAATAAAAAGGGCGCACAGGGCGCCCTTGAATGGAAACAGGTTTCAGTTAGAAGGATGCGATAGCCGTCTTCAAGTCCGTGTATGTTTCAAGGTACATATCAACGCCGGCTGTTTTAAATGCAAGGCCAGTCGCTTTGGATGGGTTGAGCAACTTTAAGTGGGGAGATTTATAGGTGCCCGCACCAATGCCCTTCTTTACATCATCTTCACTCAGG
Organism: uncultured Anaerolineaceae bacterium; assembly: GCA_964549865.1. GTDB lineage: Bacteria > Chloroflexota > Anaerolineae > Anaerolineales > Villigracilaceae > Villigracilis. Next base: position 13,277 of record CAZJYB010000032.1, on the reverse strand, counting down.
TTGGCATCGGGGTGCAGCGAACGCAATTCGTTGAAAATATGATGGATCGCCCGCAAGCCCGAACTGCTGACGAACGGCGCGCCTGAAAGATCAACTAAAATATGCCGGGTGCCATTTTTAATAAGTTCTTCCATTTTGGATTGGAAGCCTTTATAGCTGGCGGCGTCGATATTGCCGTCCACATGTACGATCGTGACGGGGACGCGTCCGTTTTCAGTCGAAACCTTGATATCCATAAACCATCTCCTTTGCTACACCCGGAAGAATGCTTTAATTATACGATCGTGCGGTTCTAGAAGGAAGCCACGGCCTTCTTTAAGTCATCATGCGCTTCAATGTAGGTATCAAACCCGCTGATGACAAAGGCATCCTTGACCTGCCTCGCAAGGTTCGCAACCTTGAGGTAGGGTGATTTGTATTCGCCGGCACTCATTTTTCTGCGAAGTTCATCGTCATTCGTATCTTTGTGGACTGAACGCAGTTGATTGAAAATATTATGCAGCACGCGCAAACCCGCGCTGCTGATAAAGGGCGCCCCCGCGAGGTCCACGAGAATATAGCGTGCACCATTTTCGATCAACGCATCTGCCCTTGCCTGGAATGCCTGATAGGTTGTCGAGTCGACATTGCCTATGATGTGCATGACCGTGATTGGAACTCGTGCATTCCCTGCTGAGATTTTGATTTCCATGCATTTCACCTTTATCTAAAAATGAATTCGATGGTGATTTTATCCTGAAAGTCCCCGGGTGGGGGTTACGCGTTCGGCGTTTCTTGTTCCGCCCGGGCATGAGATTGGTTGACAACGTAAATGCCCGCGAGAGCCACTGCGCCGCCGATCCATTGGATCTGGGTGGGAATTTCACCCAATAATGGGATCGCCAGGATCGTTGTCAACACAGGTTGCCCGACGAGTGTAGGCGATACGATCGACGCAGGTAAATGGCCCAGCGCGTAGGTAATGGAGAGGTAACCGATCATTTGCGAAACAATCGCAGCCGCGAAGAACACGATCCATGTTTGTGTTGAGTAGCCCGTGAATGAGTTGCCCAGCGCCAGGTTCAGGAAGAGCATCCCCAGCGTGGCGCTAACACCCACAAGCCAGATGTAGCGAAATGGGTCGATGTATTTACGACCGTGTTGCGTGATGAGTTGATAGCCAGCATAGAAGAATGCGGCGCTGGATGCCATCAGGTCTCCGCGGCCAAACGTGGGGTGGAACAAAAAATCCGTTCCCATGATGAGAGCCGCACCTGCAAGTGCAAGGATGAGCCCCAGCCAGAAAGTAGCGCGCAGTTTTTCTTTAAGAATAAAAAGCGCAGCCAATGCAACCCACAAAGGCGAGGTGTTGCCAAGCAGGGTCGCATTGGCTGCAGTGGTAAATTTGAGGGATGTATTCCAGAGTGCGAAATCACATGCAGTGAACAACCCGGCAACAAGCGGGAACCATAAGCGGCGTGTTTCAATCGGTTCGGATGTCCTTTGTCGTTGGACAAAGAATGGAACAAAGAGGATCGTAGAGATCAATAAACGATAAAACCCTGTAATGGGGCCGGGTGCATCCGCCCAGCGCACGAACATGGCCGAAAGGCTGAGCGCGATGATGCCGATTGCAAGTGCAATGTATGGAAAGAGTTTGTGTTGTGTCATATAGGGATTTTACTCTGAGGTTCGCGTGAGGACATGCGTCAGGCGCGCGTGATGGAGATTCTATCGAGGGTGGGGGGAAGCTCATTGAGTTTGCGTATGCTAAAGTCCGGTTTGATGCGCTGCAAGTCGTCTTCTGTAAATTGAGCGCGGCGCGTGATCCAGATCGTGCGCATGTTCAGATTCTGTGCCCCCTGTATATCCGCCACCAGGCTGTCTCCGATCATGACGGCCTCGTGGGGAGCGATATGCCAGTGCGCGAGTGCCAGTTCGAAAGCGCGCGGATGCGGCTTGCGGTAATAGCAAGTGGCGGAAGTAAGCACAAAATCAAAATACGGACGAATTCCAAAACTTTCGATCAGCTCCTGCACATCCTTGTTGTCGCCCGCGTTGGATAGGATGCCGAGTTGATAGTCTTGCGATTTGAGCTGCCGGATGGTGGACAGTGTATCTTCTTCGAGGATCCAGTTGCTCTGTGTGACGGAATATAACGCGTCCAATGCGGACCTGATGGCTGTCTCTGCGACCTCGGCATAACCCAGCCCTGTGAGCAGTTCGCGCAATACAAAATGATACGTGGTCTCCCCAAAATCCTTGTCCCGTTGGGCATAATATTCATGCAGGCGTTCGCGGAAGACCCTGCTTTCGAGTTTGATGCCGTACTCGTTTAATTTTTGCACCAGCGCTTGATCCCCGCGCTGATGGATGGCATCCCATTCATCGCGCGCATGCATGAGGGTGCCGCCAAGATCGAAAAGGATGTGATTTATTTTTGAAGTGGTCATTCAGTTTGGTATACCCTGACAGCCATTTCACGTATAGGAGAGGTTGGCAGGTGTGGTTGACTATTGAGTTGGTGTGGGTCTTCCATTCTTAGTATACAGGTAAATTAAAACGGTTCCAATGGCCAGTGCTGGGAGGACGATCAGCCCTGCCTCCGGGCCAAATGCTCCGCCGGTCCAAATCTGTGGGCCATGAATGTCAGTTTGGATCAAACGATAAATATCCAACCCGGATACAGGAAAGCCGAATATCACACCTTCAAAGAAGTTCCAGCCGATGTGTAATCCGATTGGCAACCAGAGTTGGCCCGTGCGAAGAAATGCATACGCGAGAAACAAGCCTGCGAAGAATATCCCTGCCGCGCTAATCCATGTGGCATTCGGGTTACCAAGATGTGCAATTCCGAAAATACTCGAGGAGATCAGCACACCCCACAGCCGATTTGTTCCACTGGCGATGGTTTGCAGGTGATAACCGCGCGAGAGCAGTTCCTCATTCCAGCCGACGATGATAAAGATGGCCAAGAATTGCAATACGCTTGAGATCACTGTGCCTGCTGGATCAACCTGCCATGCAAAGTTCTTAAAAGTCAGCCAGCCAACAGCCATTTCGGCCACATAGATCAATCCCATCAGGATGAATGTGATGCCAATGCCTGTCAGAATATCGAGCCACGCCTGTTTGCCAGTATGCATTCCCAAACTGACAAATGAACGTTTATCCAGGAATCGACGTGCAAGATAGACCGAGCCTGTAATGATTACAAGGGTTAGAAACTGCTCAATGAGAAAAGCAAAGTTACTGCCCCGCAGTTCGCCAGAGATTGGCCTAAGGATGGCAGATAGGATCATCGCAATTGCGATCATCATCAAAGTTTGCAATAGCAGACGCCAGCCTGCGCGCAGTCTCGGTTCGTCGGGTGAAATAAATATTCGTGCGATAAAACTTCGTTTTGGTGTGGGTTGAATCTCGGACATGTTACACAGCTCCATTTAGATAAATTCCAGTCGGGTCAAGTTCTTCACGCAAGATCTTTAATTCTTTTTTTGTGACTGGTTCGGTTACTTTTGCCTGTGTAGTGACCTTCAAATCCCAGCCGGTATTGGCTTTTGCTTCTTCGACGGTCTTGCCGGGATGTAACGCGGTGAGTATCATTTCTCCCGCTTCATCCGGTTCCAGCATGCCAATATCGGTGACTACTCCCACCATGCCCCTGCCGCGCAAGCCTCTCGCCTCGCGATCTCCCTTGCCGTTGATATACCCGGCGGAGGTCATGAATTCCACCTTTTCAGGAAAGCGGCGTTTTTGATGCGGGGTCATGATGTAGCAGCGATTTGCCCATGCCGCAATCTCCTGTGAGCCACCGGAACCGGGCAGGCGCACCTTTGGATGGTCGTACCCGCCGATGACCGTGGCATTGATGTTGCCATACTTATCGATCTGCGCGCCGCCCATGAAACCCACGTCCACATTGCCGCGCTGCAGGTAGTTGGAGAAAATATCGTACATGCTTACCACCGAAAGCGCGCCGCTCACGAGCGTGGGGTCGCCAATCGAAAGGGGCAGGCGCAAAGGTTCGGCGCCGATCACACCTGCTTCATAGATCAACACTAAATTTGGCGCGTGGGTTCGTTTGGCGAGATTGCAGGCCAGGTTGGGTTGGCCGACGCCCACGAAGACGACATCTCCATCCATCAACAAGCGCGCCGCATTAACGATCATCAACTCAGCCGAGGAATATTTGACCTCTGTCATAAAACCTCTTTCAAGAACGACGTCATGATATCGAAGACCTCGGGCGGACGTTCCAATGGCAGGATATGTGTGGATCTGTCCAATGTCTCGATTCGGATCTTCGGATTTTTCTTTTTCACCAGGTTTGCCGCGTTCTTCATAAATGTATCCGTTTCTGCGCCGCGAATGATCAGAGTGGGCACCTTGAGCTTGTGCAGTTCGCGCCACAGGTCGAAGTCCTGCAAGCCCGTCATGTAAATGTGCGCTTCCCATTCAGGTGAGAAGGCCAGGTCGTAGCCGCCGTTCGCGTTTGGCTTTGTGATCCCATCGATGTAAAATTTCAAGCTTTCATCGCTCATGTATTTAAATACTTCCCGTGTGCGATATCTGTGAAAGACCTGCTCCAGGTCATCGAATGTCCTTCTTCTTTTCAATGCCCCTGTGATCAATGGGTGGACTCGACGCTCGATGCCGATGGCGCGCACGAAGTTCCACATCAGCTGAAAGGATGGCACAAAAAGAACGGGGTCTAATAAAACAATTGTGCTAAATTTTTTTGGGTCACGCAAGGCGGCACGTAATGTGACAGTGCCCCCGATGGAATGGCCCAGGCCGATAACGGGATCAGATCCGCGCTCAGATAAGAAGCGAAGCAGATCATCCGAAAAGATGTGCCAATCCCGCACAACGTCCATTTTGGGATCGGGCCACAGCGGCCGCAGCAGCATACCGAAGACGTGATACTGCGTTTGTAAAAGTTCGAGCAACGGTTTGTAGCAGTCTGGCGGGTAGCCGTTGGCGTGAAGGATATGTAATGGCAGGCCTTCGCCGCCAGGATCGAAGTGAGGAATGTTCATTTGATCCACGAATTTACGCTACTGCCGCTGCTTGGCGCGGCGTTCACTAATTTCTTCTGTATACAATAAGTTTGTCATTGAGCTCCCACTCTTTTCGCGCTAATTCGTGAAAATTAGTGGACTCAACTAATACTTTCCGTAATTGATCTTTTCACTGTAACTGGCCTTCACCTTCAAACGCTTGTGAGTCTTCCCGCCCAGCTTCTTCCAATACGCATTTCGATCCTTGATGCCATACACCCATTCATCCAGATATTTTTTCACGCTTTCTTCCGACTCACTGATCCTGTCCCACGCCAGATAGAACTCGTTATCGCGGTCGTAATATCCCTGCGAGTAGGATGGGTGACTCGCAAAAGGGACGTCACAGACCGCGTCCACGATATTCGCGGGGATCATCGTACGGTTCGGGTCAGACCTGATCACTGATTCGTCCACGATCTCCTCGGCCGTGAGGATCACTCTTTTCGCGGCGAACGCGGCCTCTTTCTGCTCGCCGATGATTCCCCACAAATGCGCATTGCCGTTCTTGTCCGCCCGTTGCACATGGACGATGGCCACATCCGGGTTCAAGGCGGGAACGACGATCACATCCTTTCCGCCGTAAGGGTCCGGGATCCGTTTAATTAGAGGATTGACCTTTTCCAGATCCTCAGCACCTGTTTGTTTCATAGGTAGGAAAGGCAGACCGGATGCGCCAGCCTGCAAGCGCGTGATCATCCCAAAATGGGAATATTCCTCCCACTCGAGCTGGCCTCTCTCCAGCGCGGCGCGCATCATACGAAGCGAACCAACGCCAGGGTTTCCCATGTATGAAAAAATGATCTTCCTGGCGCAGCCCGCCGCGACCATTTGATCGTAGATCAGGTCCGGTGTTGCACGGGCGAGGGTGAGATTTATCTTTTTCTGGCGAATGATCTCATGGCCTGCAGCAAAAGGGATCAAGTGTGTAAAACCGGCTGCATACAGCACATCACCGTCGTTCACAAATTCCGAGATGGCCCTCTTCAATGAGATCAATTTTGACATATTATTTTTTCCTGGCATCTTCTTTTGCTTTTTGTCTGTTTTCTCTTCTTTGTCTTGAGTTCTCGCGCATTCTTCTGATGTAGGAAAACCGATCTGCAGAGGGTGGGGGAGGCTTCTTTCGCCACATGGACCAGCCGATCGCGAACAATATCAACGCGGCGAAGAGGTAGTCAAAATCAGGTTTGTCGGCGAGGTCCGATATCACGAAGAGAATGAACGCGCCTCCGCCCATCACAAGGAAGAACATTCCCACGCGAACGATGAAGCCATCATCAGGTTCCATGGCTTGATTTTACCAAAAGCCGTTTTATGGCCTTGTCCCGGAGAAAAAAGTACGCCTGAATGGGTACAGGATGGGCGAGCCTGGCATGGCTTTATTCAATTTTCGGCGGATCGTGTCCATGAAAGCATCGCGTTGCAGGCCTATTTTTTCGAGGTAAGGCACCAGCGCCGTTCCCTTGATCCACTCCAGAACTGCATCGGCATTTTCAAGGACGTGCGGATACACTTTTTCGAAGACAATGATTTCCTCCGCCTTGCACTTGAACAGGATTTCCGCATACTGGTCTATCGTAAGGACCGGTGGCTGACGATTAAAACCATTCAGCGCGGAACGGAACGGCTCCTCCCCGGCGGTCTCTCGAATAATGCGGTGTGCAATGTGATGATGATTGGACGGTACCTGTACCGCGATCTGCCCGCCTGAATTTAATCTTTTGTATAGATCAGGAATTAATTTTTCATGGTTTTCAGACCATTGCAATGCCGCGTTGCTGAAGATCAGATCCCAGGACCCTTTTAGTTCCGCCTGATCCCCCTGTTCGAAGTACAGGTTGGAACCGGCGTATTGGGCGGCTTTTTCGAGCATTTCAGGGGATTGGTCGAGGCCGGTCATATTACTATTGCGTAGCGCATCGGTGAGTTGGCGCGTAAGTTCTCCGGTGCCGCAGCCAAGATCCACGGCTTTCAGGTCCGGTCGTATCTTTACAAGCTTAAGCAGGTCGAAAAACGGGGCAGACCTTTCGGCCTGGAATTTATGGTATTGTGCGGGGTTCCATGGCATGGTTTTTTTCCAAGTAATAACCCCTTCCTGCATCAAGGAAGGGGTTATCTAAAAATTTACTTTACAAGTGTGCGGATCTGTTCGTGCATATAGAGAGGCAGGTAGTAATGTCCGCCGGCGTTCTTGCCGCTCGAGCCAGAGCCTTTCCAGCCACCGAAGGGTTGGAAGCCCGGCCAGGCGCCGGTTGTTGCGCCTTGCGGACGATTCGCGTAGGTTACGCCGGCTTCGATCTTATCGTAGAACCAGTCTGTTTCCTCGGTAGAGCCATAGAAACCTGCGGTGAGTCCATAGTTCACATTGTTGGCGATGGTCATGGCATCGTCCAGGTTTTTCACCTTGCCAATCGTTGTGATGGGCACGAACATTTCCTGCTGCCATAAACGATGTTCGAATGGCAGGTCTGTTACGAAGGTAGGTTCACAGAAATATCCCTTGTCGAAGATACCACCCGATTTTACATTTCCGCCGGTCAGGAACTTGCCGCTGCCCTGGTTGATCTCTTCGGTGTAATTCTTGAAATCAGCATAGGCGTTCTTGTTGACCACTGGCCCGAGATAAGTGGCGCGGTCTGTGGGGTCGCCGATGACCAGTTTGCCGGTCGCCTCTTTCAGGCGGCCAATCAGGTCATCGTAAACAGATTCCTCCACGATCACGCGTGAAGCGGCGGAGCACTTCTGTCCCTGCAGACCAAATGCAGAGCGGATTATGCCGATGGTGGCGCGTTCAAGGTCCGCATTTTTCGAAACGATTGCGGGGTTCTTTCCGCCGAGCTCCAGAATGACGGGGCGCACGTATTTACGTTTGCCTGAGTCTTGATAGATCTTCATGCCCACATTGAAGGAGCCGGTGAACGTGACGCCGTCTACGTCCGGGCTATCTGTGAGTGCCTGGCCTACAACAGAGCCGGGTCCGGTGACAAAGTTCACGACGCCATCAGGAAAGCCAGCGTCGCGGAAACAGTCAATGAGATGACGCACGATCCACGAGGTATCTTCTGCGGGTTTTACGATCACAGTATTCCCGGCTGCGAGTGCTGCGCCCATCGGCCCGCCTGTCAGCGCGAACGGGAAGTTGAACGGGGAAATGATCAACCACACGCCATAAGCCCGAAGCACGGAAACATTGCGCGATTCAAAACCGACGAGCGGGTCGCGTCCCATTTCAACGATATAGCCGTTGTTCTTTTCCATTTGTTCGCAGGAATAATAAATAAGGTCGGCCGTCTCCTGCACATCGCCCAGAGACTCCATGCGGTTCTTGCCAACCTCGAGTGCCATCACCGCGCCCAGCTCAAAAATGCGTTCTTCAATTAACGAAGCCGCCTTGCGCAGTAATTCCACGCGCTTCTGCCAGGGAGTGCGGCTCCATGCAGGGGATGCTTTGCGCGCCGCATCGACCGCGTCATTGGCGTGTTTTGCATTGCCTTTTTGTATCTTTGCCAACAGCCAGTCTGTATTGACCGGTGAGTGATCTTCAATTTTTTCATCGGCTTTTACATCCTTGCCGTTGATGAACATGCCATATTCCTTGCCGAGATTCTTCTTGAGCGTTTCCACGGCCTTGTCAAAGCCGGTATGCAGCTCTTCAGGCGGATTGAACATGGTCGAGTATGTAAGTTTGAAATCTGCCATACAAAATTCTCCTTGAAAGTATTCGGAATGAAGCTTTTACAGGGCGTCTGAAAAGACTGGTTTTACCACGAAGACACAAAGTCTCAAAGACTCTAAGAAAAAAACTTCGTGTTTTCGTGTCTTGGTGACTTTGTGGTGAGGTTTTCAGACCCTTGTAGGACCTGTAAGACAAATTAGTGAACCTAGTATAGCGTAGGATTTTGCAACCGTCAAAACTTAAGGATTGGATGAAAGACGGTAAGAACTGAAAAAACGGTGCGTCTCGTATAATAGCCTTATATTTCAAGGAGACCGATGAAACCCCGCTACTTTTTTTGGACCCTTAGCCTGCTCGTTGTTCTAATAGCATCTTCCTGTGCCCCGGCAGCCGCGGCCATCCCTTCCACATCGACAGAGGCCCTTGCTCCCGCCACCGGGACTTCAGCCTCTACAAGCACCTCTGCATTGCCTGAAGCGACAGCATCTACTTCCACTGCCACACAGCCTGCAGAAGTTCAGGCGGCTGCCACCTCACGCGGCCCCGATCTTGAAGCCACCGACCCCACCACGGTCAACCTGGCCTCAGGTCAATTGCAACTGATTGAGTTCTTCCGCTTTACCTGAAGTACCTGCCGCGCCATGGCGCCCATGGTTCATGGGCTCGAAGCAGAGTATTTTGGAAAAGTAAAGTTCGCTTATCTTGATGCAGACGACCCGCGTACCAGCGGCTTCCAACGTACGCTCGGTTTTTACTACCAGCCGGAGATATATCTGCTCGATGCAGATGGAAATGTCCTGCAGAAATTCGTCGGTTACACTTCCGAAGAACAATTAAGAAGCGCGTTCAACCAGTATTTGCAGTAGACGTTATAATAACGGGAATGAAATAATAGCGCGACCGAAATCGCGCTATTATTATTTACCCGAGGTTTTAAATTTCATGATTCAAATCCTGGCATTTCTCTTTGGCGCGATCATCGTTGTGTTGACGATTTTCTCGGCTTTATCCACATTCGTCCTGCCGCGTGCTGCCCGCAGTCGTCTGAATCGTCTTGTCTTTGGTGTAATGCGCCGCATCTTCGAATTCATATTGCGTTTCACGCGCACCTATGAGCAGCGCGATGCCATCATGGCCTATTACTCGCCACTCAGCTTGATGATGCTCATTCCTGTATGGTATTTGCTTATTATGACTGGATATACGGCCATGTACTGGTCGGTGGGCGTGGGCGACCTGTTCACGGATTTTCGCTTTAGCGGCTCATCGTTATTGACGCTCGGTTTTGCATCCTCCGATCATTTGATCGTAAACATACTTGCCTTTTCAGAGGCGCTGCTCGGCCTGCTGATGGTGGCTTTGCTCATGGCTTATCTGCCGACAATGTACGCCGCCTTTTCACGTCGCGAACAGGCTGTGAACATGCTCGAGGTGCGCGCAGGCACGCCACCGAATGCGGATGATATGCTTTCCCGTTTCCATCGCATCCACGGGCTGGATAAATTGGGCGATTACTGGAAAATATGGGAGGCCTGGTTTGCAGATGTAGAGGAGAGTCATACCACGCTGCCGGCGCTTGTCTTCTTCCGATCCCCGCGCCCAGATAATTCATGGATCGTTGCCGCGGGCGCCGTGCTGGACACCGCGGCCTTATCCCTGTCCACGATCGATATCCCCTACGAAACCTCCGCAGCGTTATGTATTCGGGCAGGTTATCTCGCTTTGCGAAGCATGGCAGACTACTTCGATATTTCCTACCCCCAGGATCCGCACTATCCCACCACACCCATCAGTGTGAAACGCGATGAATTCGATGCGCTGATCAATAAACTGCATGAAGCCGGCATCCCGATCAAACCGGACCGTGAACAGGCATGGCTGGATTTTGCAGGCTGGCGCGTCAACTACGACCGGGTCCTGCTCGTGCTGTGTGCCCTGGTGATGGCCCCGCAAGCGCCATGGTCCAGCGACCGCGCTCCGAAATTCCGCAACCCACCGCTGTTCTACGTGAAGAAGAAAAAACATAAATAAAAGAGAAAGCGCTGGTTTGCCAGCGCTTTCTCTTTTATCGAATGAATTGGTTTACTTACTCTGTTCCATACTTCCTTGCATCTGCAATGGCCTTGCCTACGTTCACGAATGGCAGCAGGATCAAGCCGGCGATGAAGAAGAAAATCAATGAGAGGATGGCGATACGCAGGTCCCCGAATAGCTGGTTTGCGAGGCCGAATACCAATGGGCCGATCCAGGACGTGCCGCGTTCGCTGATCTCGTAGAAAGAGAAAAACTCCGCCTCTTTTCCCCTGGGGATCATTTGCGCGAACAGGCTGCGACTGATGGCCTGCGAGCCGCCCATTACCAATGCAATAAAAATGCCAAGGATGAAAAATTGTGTGGTTGCGCTCTCGCCTTTTAATCCGCCATAGGCGTAAATGACCACGCCAGCCCAGATCACGAGGCTCACGATCACAGACTGTTTTGCGCCGATCCACTTTGCAAGCCGGCCCCAGAACAATGCGCCGCCAAATGCCACAAACTGGATCATCAAAATGACAGCGATCAACGTATCCTGTGGCATTTCCAGCCCGCCTTGAATGAGCGGAGCGGCTGCGAATGTGGAGGCAACCGCGATCACGGTCTGGATGCCATCGTTGTAAAGGAAATAGGCCAGCAAGAATTTGAGAGTCTCAGGGAAGCTTTTTACTTCACTAAGGGTCTTGCGAAGCTGCTTGAAGCCAATGCTTACATATGATTCCCCGGCAGGCAGCGAACGCGCCGCATGACGGGGGCGCAAACGTGACCATGTAATAAACGCAAAACCAAGCCACCAAATTCCGGCAGATGCGAGGTTGATGCGAACGGCCAGATCGGCCGGCACACCGAGATCTTCACTGAAAATGAAGAAGGCCAGGTTGAGGGCCAGCAAAATGCCGCCGCCCAAGTATCCCATGGCCCAGCCATACGATGAGACCCGGTCTCTTTCATCTTCACTTGCAAGGTCCGGTAAATAAGCGTTATAAAAAACAATGGCTGCGCCGAAGGAAAGGTTTGCGACGATGAATAGAACGCCGCCCAGCCACCATAAATCTCCCGTGATCAGGAACATGAGCAGGGTGGCGATCGCGCCGATGGTCGCGAAGATCTGCATCATTGTTTTTCGCAAATGGGAATAATCTGCAATTGCCCCCAGAATCGGCAGGAACAATACCTGCATTCCCACCGAGAATGAAATGCAATAAGGCAGGAACGAATCCGGTGCAACCGGGATGCCGAAGAATGAAACAGTTGCAGTCCCGGCTGCCTCTGCAGCTGCGCGTGCCAGGCCTGCCACATACGGCCCGAGGAAAACCGTTCCTACTGTGGTGCTGAAGGCCGAGTTGGCCCAATCATACATGGCCCAGCCAAAGATCTCTTTTCTGTCGTTAACCATTGCCTGATTTGTTGCCATCATTCCTCCACAAGTTGGTACAGGATGTATAACAGAACACGCGTCAGTATAAGGAGTTTCTGACTCATTGTAAAGAAATATTTAACGGACTGCGGACTTCAATCCGCCTGCTTGACCCTCCGCCTGCTACGCGCTAAAATGATTTCTTCCCATAACGTGTCATTCTGAACGACCCGCATTGCGGGGAGTGAAGAATCCTGCCGCTTCGCGGCAGAGACCCTTCGCTTTGCTCAGGGTGACATGAACGGTAACTATCATGTTTGAAACCCTCACTGGACGACTCAACCAGGTCTTTGACCAGCTTCGCCGCCGCGGCAAACTCTCCGAAGCGGACGTAGATGCAGCCATGCGAGAAGTGCGTCTCGCGCTGCTCGAAGCGGACGTGCATTTCAGCGTTGTCAAAACTTTCATTGCCAAAGTGCGCGAGCGCGCTGTGGGCGCGGAAGTATCTAAGGCGTTAAACCCGGGCCAACAGGTCATCAAGATCGTCAATGAAGAGCTCATCCAGACGTTGGGTGAGCCGGCGCCGCTAAACCTAACCGGCCCGAAACCTCGCGTCATTATGATGGTTGGTTTGCAGGGCGCAGGCAAAACAACTGCTTCAGGAAAGCTGGCACGTTTGTTACGTTCAAAGGGCGAGCGCGTGATCATGGTAGCTGGTGACCCGTATCGCCCGGCCGCGGTCGAGCAATTGCAGCGGCTTGGTGAGAAGCTCGATGTCCCTGTGGAAGCGGACATATCCATCAAGCCGCAGGAGCTTGCAAAGCGGGCCGTGGAAAAAGCGGAAAAGGGCGGGTTCAGCATCGTGATCGTGGATACAGCCGGTCGGTCCCAGATGGATGCGGAACTGATGGATGAGTTGAAAGCCATCTCCGCGAATGTCAATCCTGTTGACACATTACTGGTCGTCGACTCGATGATCGGCCAGGAAGCGTTGAACATCGCGCAGGGATTCCGCGATGCGATCAATATCAGCGGCCTGATCCTCACCAAAATGGACGGCGATTCGCGCGGCGGTGCGGCCATCTCCATCCGCTCTGTCACCGGCGTGCCGATCAAATTTATCGGTACCGGTGAAAAACTCGACGCGTTGGAAACCTATGACCCG
>CAZJYB010000031.1:0-29835 GCA_964549865.1 uncultured Anaerolineaceae bacterium | reverse complement strand
GCAAATGCGATCGAATGCACGAGCACGTCGATCTTGCCGAAATGGTTCGCGGCTTTTTCTGCGACCGCGGTGATCTGGTCGTCCTTGGTCACGTCACATTCCTCGACCCATTTGCAACCCACCTGTTCGGCCAGCGGCTTGACGCGCTTCTCGAGCATTTCGCCCGCGTAACTGATCCCCAAATTCGCGCCTTCACGTTTGAAGGCCTGCGTAATACCCCATGCAATCGAGCGTTCGTTCGCCAGGCCAAAGATCAGTGCATTCTTTCCTTCAAGTAAACCCATATTAATTCTCCTCGATATTCGATATTGGATACTCGACTATCAAAGTTCGAGTATCGGTTCTTTCACTAAAAATCTCCACGGCTTCGATAACCACGGCTCCGGTGTTTTATTTAAACCCACCCGCGGGCCAATCGTCACGTTTTTATTGGGGACGAAAATCCCCGCTTCGATCCATAAGCTGGAATTTGCCTCCGTCAGATCGAGATTGTTCTCGCTTTTGGTGATTCCCAGCGCCTGGGTCAGTTTACCCGGGCCGAACGTATCGCGTCCTTGACGGTTTTCCAACATGACGTCTACGCCCTCGATTGGCTGGATCGCGCGGATCAAGACCGCGGCAGGGAAGTCTTCCTTTTCGGTGACCACGTTCAACATCCAGTGATTCCCGTATGTGAAGTAGACATAGGCGTGCCCTGCCGGCCCGAACATCGGTGCGGTGCGCGCCGTGAGCCCGGCTTTGGCATGACAGGCCAGATCTCCCTGGCTGATATAGGCTTCAGTCTCACTGATAAGGCCGACGAGCTTTTCACCGTTGAGGATCCGCACCAGCCGCGCGCCGATGAGTTCACGTGCGACGGTTAATGTAGGACGGTTATAAAAACTTCTGGGAAGAGTCATAACTTTTTGACGTTCCAACGTTTGACCATTCAAACGTTATCTAAATCTTGCATCCCGTTTAAGTGTCAATCTCAACCCATCTTCCAGCTTGATCGATGGTTGAAAACGTAACTTGTCCTGTGCCAGTTTGAGGTCCGCGCGCATGCGAGAGACGCCGCCCGCACTCTGGGCGTTATAGACCACATTGGCGTTGCTTGCGGTTACATTTAGGACGAGGCGGATCAGATCTTTAATGGAGGTTTCAACACCCGAACCGATGTTAATAACGAGTCCGTTAATATTCGGCGCAGTGGACGCGGCCACCATTCCGCTGACCGCGTCGTCCACGTAAACGTAATCGCGGGTCTGGCTTCCATCGCCGTGTGCCACGAGCGTCCCGCCGCGTTGGGCCTGGCGCAGATAGTGCGGCACAACCGGAGGATGAGATGGCGGCAGGTGCTGCCCGGGTCCATATGCATTGAAAATGCGCAGGCTCACCGTTTCGATCTTCCAGAGATTCCCGATCGTGCGGACATAATACTCTGCGGCGAGTTTCGAGACTGCATAAGGTGAACGCGGGTTCGGGACGACGTCTTCGCGTAGCAACTGTTCGCCGAGGTCCCCGTAGACCGCGCCGGAGGAAGCAAGCACCACGCGCTTTACGCCCACATCACGCATCGCTTCCATGAGAGCGACTGTGCCACCCACGTTGACGTTGTTGTAGTCGCGCGGATACAAAATGGATTCCTGCACCGAAACGCGCGCGGCGAGGTGATAGACCACGTCCACATCCTGGAGCAAGGTCCACAGCTTGGGACGGTCGCTCACGTCCCCGCGTGTGAAATGCACATCCGGCGCGAGCACCTGCGGGTCGCCGGTGGAGAGGTCGTCGAGGGCGCGCACCTGATGTCCCTCGCGGGCAAGATGGTTGGCAAGCGAAGAGCCGAGGAATCCCGCGGCTCCGGTGATCAGAAAATTCATAGGAAAAAGATTATAGCATCATCTCATTAAGGATCGATATTGGTGCCCTATTTTTATTGACTCATGCCGGCCCTTGTGGTATATTTGACGGCGATAGGATAACAGTAAGTTCGCGTTGGAATAAGTACAGCCACAGCTCACAGTTATATCTGTGAGCTGTTTTGTTGTGTCCTCCGATGGAACAAAACAGAACACCTAATTTTTAAATTGCCAAAGGAGGCAAACAATGTCTGATCGTATAACTGGTACCGTAAAGTGGTTCAATGGTGATAAAGGCTTCGGCTTCATTGAACGCGAAGGTGGAGCGGACGTCTTCGTCCACTTCTCCGCCATTCAAGGCGACGGTTTCCGTAACCTGCAAGAAGGACAGAAAGTTGAATTCGCCGTTGAAAAGGGTCCGAAAGGCCCTCAGGCGACCAACGTCACTGTCTTGAGCTAGACTAAAAAAGGACCCGATGCGAAAGCATCGGGTCCTTTTGATTCATAAAAGAATTATCTTTGATATTGTGCGATGGCGTCCTCCGCGAAGGGACGCCCGCTTTTGCGATAGATCTCGATCACGTCGTTTGCGTCATAAGGCAGGCGGCGGAATTGCAAGCCGATCTCGCCTTTGTCCACGGTCAGAATCGCATACTCGGCCCACGTATCCACATGGAATTGCCCATCGCTTTGATAAGAATTGAACGGGAAGCCAATGCTGCCGGGGTTGAAGAAGAACCGTTCTCCGCAGCGGCGAACTTGTTGGGTATGCGTATGACCGCCTGCAAGGATATTTTTGTCATAAGCGCCGAGAATTTTTTGAAATTCATCCTCGGGTGTAGTCGGCAAAATCACGTCGTCGAAGTCTGTGGGGGAGCCGTGAAAGCACAAGAGATCGAGGTCTTTCTCGAGGTTTACAGTGACAGTAGACTGAAAGCCTTTCATAAATTTCAGATCATCGTCGGTGAGTTGTGACAAAGACCACTCGCGAATCGCGTCCATCTTTTTCAGTCGTTCGGGTGGGATCGCCTCGCGGCCGCTGTCTATTCCGGTGATCAACCAGTCATCCGCATTCCCCATTACCACCGGGCAATTCAGTTTGCGCAGGCGTTGGACCACAGCCGCGGGTTGCGCCCCGCCCTGGATCGCGTCTCCGAGACAGACGACCTGATCCGCGCCCTGTTTTTTGATATCTGCCCCCACTTTCTCGAAGGCCAAATCGTTCCCGTGCATGTCTGAGATCACAGCGATTCGCATAAGAAATCAACTCCCAAGGATTAAGAAACTTAGAGCGAATAGATTATAAGCGGGAAATTGACGATTGTTATATAATTAAAACAATGTGCGAAATTCTTGCTGCGTTATTCTGGAAGAGAGATAACTAATGAAAATTGAAGATATTACTACTGAACAATATATTAATGCATTCAAGAATGTTAACATAACAGAATTAGAAAAGAAACTTATCATTTCAAATTATGATTTTCCCGAGCACACAATTACATCCAAACAAATGGCTGAACATGTTAACTTTGCTGGCATGGCTGCTTCAAATTTGTATTATGGCACTATGGCGAAAAAATTCTGTGAACATTTCGGAATTGTGACTGATCCCCAGGTAGGAATTTTTTGTTGGTTTGAAAAAAGAGGTGAGGGATGGTTGTGGATTCTTCGCCCCAATGTTGTGTTAGCCCTTGAGAAGATGAATTGGGTTGTGCCTAAAATTGAATGGAATAATGCAATACAGGAAGTTGAAGATTATAAAAGCACCGAACTTCTTAATGTTGATGAAACTGAGCGGGATGCCATAATAAGAAGTCGAGTTGGCCAAGGTAGATTTCGAGCAAGTCTGATTGAAATGTGGGGCCAATGTAGCGTTACAGGATGCCAAACAATTGAAGTGTTGAAGGCTTCGCACATTAAGCCATGGCGTTTTTCAACTAACTCGGAAAGATTGGACCCTTATAATGGATTTCTCTTGCTTCCAAATATAGATGCTTTATTTGACCTAGGCTTAATAAGCTTCCAAGATGGTGGCGAAATTATTTTTTCAAAAAGACTAAGTTATCTAACCGTTTACATGCTGAATATGAACACTGACATGAGAATACAAAAAATTGATAATAGACAATTGCCGTACTTGAAATTTCACAGAGAAAACATCTTCAAGCCTTAAACACAGAACCCGCCTCACATGAGGCGGGTTTACTTATTCTCTGTTCTCTACTCTCTTACTTGTTCTTTCTCGGCGCCAGCCTGTTCCTTCCATAACTCTTCGGGGTGTGCGCGGGGCGCGGGGGACGGCGGGCGTCATCTCTCGGGGTGCCCCTGCCTCGGCCACCAGATTCAGATCTCGGCGGCGCGGGAGCCTTGTAGTCGAATCCCTCGAGGGTCTCGCGTTTGATCGGTCCTCCCATGATGCGTTCAAGGGAGCGGATCATGTCGTTATCCTCGGGTGTGATGAGGGTGAAGGCGTCGCCTGTGCGTTGTGCGCGGCCGGTGCGCCCGATGCGATGGATGTAGGCATCGGCGGTGTCGGGCATATCGTAGTTGATGACATGTGAGATGCTTTCCACATCGAGGCCGCGTGCGGCGATATCGGTTGCCACCATGATGTTATGCGTGCCGTCCTTGAAACCCTTGAGTGCGGACTGGCGCTGGCCCTGTGAGCGGTCACTGTGCAAGCTGGTGACCTTATGGCCGGCGCGCTCGATCTGCTGGGTCACTTTTTGGGCGCGATATTTTGTGCGTGTAAAGATCAAAACAGAATCAGTGGAAGTTCGTTTCAGTAATTCGAGCAGAAGGGGTGATTTCAAATGCGGGGGCACCGGATACAACGCGTGCGTCACGGTATGCGCGGGACGGCTGATGCCCATTGCGATCTTTTGCGGATTCTTAAGCGAATTCGAGGCGAGAAATTCCACTTCAGAGGGGAAGGTGGCCGAGAACAACATCGTTTGTCGCTGCGTGGGTACAGCTTTGATGATGCGCTTCACGTCGGGAAGAAAACCCATGTCGAACATGCGGTCCGCTTCATCGAGCACGAGCACCTCGATCTTGTCCATGCGCGCATGACGTTGTTCCATGAGATCCAGTAAACGTCCCGGACAGGCAACGATGATCTCTACGCCGTTTCGCAAGGCCTGGATTTGGGGATTCGCTCCCACGCCTCCGTAAATGGTTGCGCTTCTGAGTTTCGTCCCCACTGATAGCGCTTTGATGACATCGTGGATCTGCTCGGCGAGTTCGCGCGTTGGGGTGACGATCAGCGCGCGGGTCACATTGCGAGGACCATCGAGTAGTTTATTCAAGATCGGTAATACGAAGGCTGCCGTCTTGCCAGTACCAGTTTGTGCGGTGCCGATGATATCCCTTCCGCGTACGGCAGCGGGGATGGCGGCTTCCTGAATGGGCGTGGCGGTTTCATAGCCCGCCCGTTTGATTCCCTGCATCAGGCGAGGGTCCAGATTAAATTGTTCGAAGTTCAAAATATTCCATTTCTTCAGAAGTCTATCAATGTTGGGAAAATGAGCGAATGCCCAAATAATAACAGCGCGGACTGCTGATGTAAGCGAGTCGGCGGATTTATAGTGTAAATCGGGACTCGATAAATTAGTTGTAGAAGGATTATAGCACGATTAGTTTGCTCATTGCGCCCTCCAAAACGCCGCCGTGGACGGCGGCTGGAGCGGATATTGCAGAATTTCAGGCAAGAAACAAGACCGCGACCCCGGCAATGGCGAGCAAGGTCCCGGCGATGGCTTGCCAGCTCACCTTTTCCTTAAAGACAAAGTAACTGATCGGAAGGATGATCACCGGCGGGAGTGCCATCAATGTACTGGCAACCCCAACTTCCGCATGTTGTACCGCCAGCAGGGAGGCAGACACGCCAAGCACAGGTCCCATCAAAGCGCCGAGCGCAAGAAGGCGCAGGGATCCTGGTTGTTCGCGAACTGCTGTGATCGTCGAGCTTGTCTGCTTTTGAAGAACCGCCCATGCCCAAATGAAAATTGTAGCGGCAAGCATTCGGATGGCGTTGGCCTGAAAAGGAGAAAAATCCCCTATCATCCCCTGTTTGGCAAGGACAAGCCCGACTGCCTGCCCAAGCCCTCCCAACACTCCAAAGACCACGCCTCGGCGCGTATGTCCATGCGGGGTATCCGTAGGTTCTTGATGAGACGTTACCACCCAGCCGATCCCTGCCAGTGCAAGTGCGATGCCCGTAATTTGCAGGGCAGTGAGCGTTTCGCCAAAGAACAACCAGGCAATGATCGAACCGAAGATCGGGGCGAGGCTCAATAACAAAGTGCCGAGGCGCGCTCCAACGGAAACAAACGATTGAAACAGGAAAGCGTCGCCCAGTGAAAGCCCGATCACACCGGAAAGGCCAAACCATATCCAGCGCGAAGAGCCCGCTGAAAACGGCAGTGGCTCACGAAACAAAATGAGATTCAAGACGACCAGAAAACTCAAGCCAAACAAGAGCCGTACACGGTTGGTAACCTGCGAGCCAACCATGTGCCCTGTCTTTGTAAAAATGATCGCCGTCATCGCAAAGAAGAAGGACGTCGCAAGCCCCGCGATCTCACCAATAAAGTTCATCAAATTTGTCCTGTGAAAAATATATACTGACTAATTAACATTCTCTTTTTTCAATTCACTTCCTGTCAACAAGATTACCGCCACCAAAATCAACCCGCCGCCGACCATCACAATTGGCATTAATCTCTCACCAAACAGCCAAGCCGCGAGCACAACGGTGACAACTGGCTCCAGTGTCGAGAGCATTGATGCGTTGGTGGGACCAATTCTTTCAAGCCCGGCCAAAAATGTTACAACAGGCACAATGGTCGAGAGGAGGATAATGCCAAGCATCGCAAGCCAGCCTGAATTACTCGAGGGGAAGTGTACGCCGTTGGCGAAAGCTAGAATCCCAAAGACTGCGCCAGCAGATGCAAAAATAATGGTCGAAGATTGAACGGCTGAGACGTGCTTCATCACATTTGTACCGACGATGATGTAGATCGAATAGATCAATGCGGCAGCGATCGCCATGAGTGCGCCGATGAGCTGCCCGCCTGCAGGGTCCACTGTAAGGGCTGTGCCGGTTAACGCAAGTGTCAGCGCGATGAATTTAACCCAGGATGTTTTTTCGTGCAAGACGATGACCGAGAGAATAAAAACAAACACCGGATACAGATACAAGAGCAGCGCGACCAGCCCGGTGGATGCGAATTTAATGGCAGTCATGTAGAGGAAAGATTGACCCACATAACCTAATGCGCCCATGCCAATGAGTTGCGCGAGGATCGATGCGCGTGGGAAAGACTCTTTTCGCAGGAGCAGAATAACGGTCATGATCGAAGCGGAAATCCCAAATCGCAGGAAGAGCACGGTGAAGATGTCCATGCCATCTTCATAAGCGTAACGCCCAAAGATGGCAAGCGTCCCAAATGAAGCAGCCGAGATGGTGATGAGCAGAATGCCGATGATGCGTTTCATGTTATCTTTATTTAATCCGCAGTTCAACTGCGGATTAAACTATATAGAAAGCCTCGAATTTGGCCCGCGCTTTCCTTCCACGCGGGTTGTTGAAGATAGCGTTTGCGTGCGTTGATCGAAAGCCTTGTGAGCTGGGCACGATCTTGTGAGATGGACATAATATGTTGTGCAAGTGTTTTGTGGTCGTTCGGCTCGATCAGGTAGCCTGTTTTTCCATGCTCGATGACCTCGCTTGCCGCGCCGGCGGTTGTGCCGATGGCGGGGAGCCCGAAGCACATGCCCTCGAGATAGACGATCCCAAAGCCTTCATAGGAAGAGGGGACGATGAGCAGGTGCGCTTGTTTGAGTTTTTGTTTAAGAGGTTCGTTGTCGAGGGCGTCATGAAGAAAAATGAAAGAGGAAAGATTATTTTTAGCGATGAGGGCTTGTATTTGCTTGGCATATTCGGGCTCGGAAGTTAATGAACCGACGATATCAAGTTGAAGGTCGAAGGTCAAGGGTCTAATGGCTTCAAGAAGAGTGGGTAATCCTTTTCGTTCTATTACATTTCCGAGAAATAGTATTCGCAACGGGTTTTGTGTTGCCCGTGTTTTGATCTCTTCTTCCGAAATTGCATCCCCAAATCGGTCAGTGGGTGGGTACGCAACAATCGCGGGCTTTCCATGATCCATTAATCCATTCACCACGTTCTTTGTCGTTTGCGAATTAAAGATGAACCCGTCCACGCTGCCCAGGTATTTCTTCTCGATGGCACGATAGAAATGCTTCTGCCACCTGGGACGAAACTCGGAACATCGCAGGTGATGGACCAGCGAGATGACCGGATAGGGATGCGGCTTGCGATTGGCGGATAGTAATGAAGGGTGATTCAACTCGTCCTGGATGAGCAAGTCAAATCCACGCGGGAGACGGAAGCCGAGGTTGTCGGTAAGATGTGCAGCATAGTTGCGCCATGGGAGTGAGATGATCTCAACCGTATCCCCCTGCGCGCGAAGATATTCCACCAGCTTGCGGTCATATAAATATCCGCCGCTTAATGTGTCCAGCGCACCGTAGATTAAAAGGCCAATATGCATGCGAATTAGCCACAGAGACGCAGAGTCACGGAGTTTGGGCCTTTTCTCTGAGTCTCTGTGACTCCGTGGCTACCTGTGAATTTCATAAGCGGCCCAGGCGTTCTCGTGTTCCCACAGCACGACCTTGATTGTAGAGATATTCTTCGCTTTTATCCCCTTATTAATGGTTGTACATAATATTCGCGCGAAGTGCTCGATGGATGGGTTCAGCCCTGCAAATTCGGGCTTTTCATTTAACATCTGTTCCCTGTAATAACCGACCACTTCGTCGAGATGCTTTTCCACGTCCACGATGTCCACAAGGTAGCCGTGTTCGTCGAGTTCGCTGCCCTCAAGCTGCAGCTCAAGGATATAGTGATGCGAGTTGGGGAGGTTCTCCGGCCCCCAATCCCCGCCGATCAAAAAATGGCGTGCAATGAAATCTCTTCTTACTCCAAGGGTATACATGATTGTGCTCCAGGATCAAGTGTCAGGGATGAACGGTGCGCATCACGTGATGACCGTTTTCTTTTGTAATGTGCATGACAAAGTCGAATTTATCGATGGAAGTGCAGTGATCGATATCCATCAGCGGAAATTCGGGTCTTGCGGGATCATAAAATATTTGTGCATCACCAGAATTTCGCACACGCTGCAGAAAGGGTGCAGGATCGGGAGTTTCACCCTTGAGCAATTCCTCCAGATAGTGAGCACACGCCAGATCTTCATCGCCACCCGTGGAAAAGGTCTGGCCTGTCACCACAAACGTGATGCTCTCGGGAGCAAGCTTGCGGATGTATTTTGCGGTAGCGTTCGCAACGACAAAACTTGCCGCGAGCATGGTTTCGGCTTGCAGGCTGCGCGCCACACCCTGAGTGCCGGCACCTGTTCGCTGCACGACTATTTTTCCTTCAAGGTCTAGCGTCAAAACCTGTGAAGGGGAATTGCCGAAGTCGAATCCATCGGGTGGGATGCCATCCACTTCGCCACAGGCGAGTGAATTCACATTCTGTGTCTTGAATTGCAGGGCATCCTTCACTTTGGCAACCGGGTAAATTTCTTTCGCTCCTTTGGCAAAGATAAAGGCGGCATTCGTGAATGCCCGGATCACATCGATGACCACGACGAGGCCGGTGGCTGCATGGCAGGTTTCGAGATTAGTGTACTGGAATTTCATATTCACGAATATAAACCAGGCTTTTCAACATATGTTTTTGTAAGAAAGTCATATACTGTTTGATGTGTTTTTGATATTAGAAGACTGGCAATATTTAATCCCATTAAAAGATAGACAATTGCAAAACCAGCGTTGATGAGAAGCGAGTTTGCTTGTGGAGAGAAACTGATCTCCCAGATGAGGGTATGTGAAATTTCCCAGGGAATAAATTTTAACAGCGTGCGCACAAATGCCGTTACAAAACTGATCTGATCTCCATTGTGATCCACGACCTTTAATCCCATGCGGCGCTTTCCCCACGTCGCCTGCTCTACGGACGATTCAAGGATCGAAAAATAAAGAATTACCGGAAAAGTCAGGAACAAAAAGGCTGATCCTTGCGCCTGGACGCGATTTGTGAAGAGCCAGTCATTTGCGCTGGTCAGTAAAGACAGGATCGTAATTATTACAAGATAACAGGCAATGATGAGATAGTCCCACATGAATGCTCCCGCCCTTTGCCAAAATCCAGCATATGTTTTCATTTATGCTCCATTTGTGAATGAGCAAACAGAACCTGGATCGTCTCTTGCGGATTTTCATCCAGCAGCTGATATGCTTTACTTGCATCACTCAGCGAAAACCTGTGAGTGATCCATTTCTCTGGTTGGATTCGTTCCAAGGCATTCCAGGCTGTATTAAACCTGCGCGATTTATCCCACCTGCCTGATAATTCCGGCGAAATTGTACTAACCTGTGAGGATATCAATTTGATCCGCGAACGATGGAACGCCCCACCCAGATCGGCCTCGGCGCGTTTTTCACCATACCAGGAACCGATGACCACCCGTCCGCTGAACGTAGTAAGCGCGATCGCGTCGTTCAAGGCAGAGGGGGAGCCGCTTAATTCGAAGGTCAGGTCCGCGCCGTCTTGAAGGATGAATTTGGCTTGTTTATGAAAATCCTGCCTGGAAGGGTCGAATGTCGAAAGTCGAAGGTCACGAGTCACGAGATTTTTGACCTTCGATCTTTGACCTTCAACATTAAGCGCATTCCTTCTCAATTCATAATTATCCGCGATGACCAGATTTTCAAGTGGGAACTCGCTTAATAAAGAAGCGGCCAACAAGCCAACAGTGCCCTGGCCCAACACGAGCACGCGTTCACCCAGGATCGGTGCACCGTCTTGCACCAGATTCACGGCAGTTTCCATACCCGGTAAAAAGGATGCGGTTTCCGGGGAAAGACCATCAGGGATCGTTATCAGGGAAGCGGGAGTTGTAACGAAGTGTGAACTATGCGGCTGAAACGAAAAGACCAGCCGATCTTGCCATTCCCGATCGACTGTTTTTCCGGTTTCGATTACTTTCCCCACACAGGCATATCCATACGCGAGCGGATAATTCAAGTTGCTGCTTACATTGTCGTGCGCATCTGCCAGACGCGGGAATTGACCGCGGTAGACCAGCATCTCCGTCCCCGCGCTGATCGCCGAGCAGATGGTTTCAACGAGCACTTCGTTTTCTTTTAGAACAGGCAGGGATGCTTCGCGTATTTCAATTTGTTTCGGCGCGGTGAAAACCAGCGTGCGGGCTTTTGACATCCCCGAAGTTTAACATAAAAGATGACGGTCATTCACAGAACCGCCATCTGAATTCATCCGAATTATTTTCCAGTTGGAGAAGGCTTGGAGGGGTAATCCGGCGTGCCGCGGCGGAACTCGTAGTTATCGATGATGGCCTGGATGACGTTCTTTTGTTCGACTGTGACTTCCCTGAATTCAAAGCCCACATTGAAGTATTCCGGGCTGATATCCTCCTGACTCCACACCACCCGTGCCGGCAGGGTGATACGCGAGGCTGTAATATCCGGCAGGTCGGGCAATTCGATCGCCAGTGTGAGTTCTGTGTTCTCGGTCATTTCTTTCTGGCCGATCACCATGGCTCCCTGTTGGGTTAAATCTCCCAGATATCCAACCAGATACACCGCATACAGATCGAATACCTGTGTATAGGCCATCAGATTTTTGCGTGTTTCTTTTCGTCGCTCTCTCATTGCGCCTCCAGGTACAAGTGTACATGAACTTGAGTCGCGTTTTCATTGCCATTTTGTGGTAAAAATGGGCCCATGCGCTGGATATACATTTCTCCTCACCTTGATGATGCCGTGCTTTCCGCCGGCGGCCTGATCCATGAGCAGACTCAGGCTGGCGATTCCGTTGAAATTTGGACTTTCATGTGCGGGCTGCCTCCCACGAATGAGCTTTCCCCTTTTGCGAAATCCATTCACGACGTATGGAAGTTGACCACTGCCGAGGAAGTCGTTCGAGTTCGCAGGGCGGAGGATATCAACGCCGCAAAAATCCTGGGCGCCAAAGCCGTTCACTTTGACTTTTTGGATTGCATTTATCGCCGGGGAAAGAACGGCGAGTGGTTGTATACGGGAATTTCGATGGATCCTCATCCGGAAGATGTGGATTACCCGTCCCAAATTGCAGAATCCATCTCTTCTCACCTCAAACCAGACGATAAAGTGGTCTGCCAGCTCGCGATCGGCTCTCACGTGGATCACGTCCTCGTGCGCCATGCAACAGAATTGACCGGCCGCCCGTTAATCTATGATGCAGATATTCCCTATCATTTCAACTTTCCGACCGAGATGGCTCCGAAGACTGCCGGGATGAAGCAAACCGTTCATGCGGTCTCAGAAGCAGGCCTAAAGTCCTGGCAGGACGGGATCGCCGCCTATGCATCCCAGATGAGCATGCTCTTTGAAAGTCCTGTGGCGATGAAGGAAAAGATCCGTAATTACCGATCCGAGGGTGGGGGGGTACGTCTTTGGTCGCCAAAATAGGCAGATTCCCTGCTACTTTTGGGTCTTGAATCTGCCTTTGAAACGTGATATATTGAGCTCGCTTTTCCGGGTTACCCGGAAATTTTTTACACAATTGCATCTCTGAAAAGAGATGCAAAATTCTATTTAGCAGGACAATATCATGCCTACCAATTTCCTTACCAAAGAGGGCTTTCAGAAGCTTCAAGAGGAACTGGATCATTTACACACTACCAAGCGGCAGGAAGTGGCTGCACGCCTGCATGAGGCAATGGAGGGTGGGGAACTGATCGAGAATGCCGAATATGAGGCTGCCAAGAATGAACAGGCCTTTGTAGAAGGACGTATTCAGGAGCTCGAACTCCTGCTTGCCACTGCGCAGATCATCGAAGAGAACGGCAAGAGGAAAACCGATTCGATCCAGGTCGGTTCAAAGGTCACCATCAAGGAAGGCAACTTCGAGCCTGAGACCTTCATTATTGTCGGCGCGCCGGAAGCCAACCCGCGTGAAGGCAAGATCTCCAATGAATCCCCGATCGGCAAGGCCATTTTGAATCACAAAGTGGGTGACGTGGTGAAAGTTGAAACACCGGGCGGCACTTATAACGTGAAGATCATGAAGGCCGGATAAGACAGGACGCGTACCTTTGGGCCCCGCGTACCTGTGCTTTATGCCGGTCGCGGGGCTTTTTTATATATACCAGCCACAGAGACACTGAGTCACGGAGAAGAGAGAATTTCTCTGTGCCTTTGTGGCTCAGTGGCAATAATGAAAAGAAAGAAATCATTATGGCAGAATACTCATCCCTTGAGAAGATCCGTTTGCAGAAACTTGAAGAACTGCGCGCCGAAGGCGTGGATGTTTATCCTACACGTGCCGAGCGGACGCATACCAGTGTGCAGGCCATTGCGGAATTTGAAGCGGCGGAGAAGGATGGCCGCGAAGTAAAGGCGACGCTGGCCGGCCGTATTCGCGGGTTTCGCACAAA
The DNA here is from genome assembly GCA_964549865.1 of uncultured Anaerolineaceae bacterium. GTDB lineage: Bacteria > Chloroflexota > Anaerolineae > Anaerolineales > Villigracilaceae > Villigracilis. Next base: position 16,463 of record CAZJYB010000031.1, on the reverse strand, counting down.
GGGAAAAGTTTCATTTGCCCACATTGAAGACGTGGATGGCAGGGTACAGTTGTTCTTTCGGATCAATGAACTGGAAGCCCGTTTCGAATTCCTCAATAAGATGTTCGACCTGGGTGATTTTATTCAGGCCTCCGGCATCATGTTCCGCACCAAAACCGGGGAAGCGACGCTTCACGTCCACGACTTCAAACTGCTCGCCAAATCGATCACCCCTCTCCCCGCTGACAAAGACGTTACCCAGGAAGACGGCAGCGTGATCCGTTACGCTACATTGGAAGACCCGGAGCTGCGCGCCCGTCAACGCTATGCCGACCTGGCGGTCAACCCCGAGGTACGAGAGACTTTCCGCAAGCGCGCCAAATTGCTAAAAGCCTTGCGAACTTTTCTTGACGATCATAAATTCCTCGAAGTGGAGACGCCCATCCTGCAGCCGTTGTATGGCGGCGCGGCTGCGCGCCCGTTCGTGACGCATCACAACGAACTGGAGCAGGATATGTATCTGCGCATCTCGTTCGAACTGTATCTCAAGCGTTTGCTTGTGGGCAATCTTGAGCGCGTCTATGAGATCGGCCGCGACTTTCGCAACGAGGGCATGTCGTTCAAGCACAACCCCGAATTCACCCAGCTGGAGTTCTATTGGGCCTATGCAGATTATTTGCAGGTGATGGAACTGACCGAACAAATGGTGGCTTATGCTGCAGAGCAGGTGACCGGTTCAACCAAAGTCAAATATGGTGAACATGAGTTGGAGTTCAAGCCGCCATGGAAACGTCTCGAAATGCGGCAGGGCATTCTTGAGACCAGCGGCATCGATATTACCGAATATAAAACGGCTGAGGACTTGTTCAAAGCGATCAAGGCCAGGCACCCAAAGAAGACCCCTGACCCAAAGGCCCCGCGCGGCAAGATGATCGATTTCCTGCTCGGTGAATTCCTTGAGCCCACGCTCATCCAGCCGACTTTCCTTTATAACTATCCGCGCGATATTTCGCCGCTGGCAAAATCCATTCCCGGTGACCCACTTACCGTGGAACGATTCGAAGGCTACGTTGCCAGCTTTGAGTTATGCAATGCGTTTACCGAATTGAACGACCCGATCGACCAGGAGCAGCGTTTCCTTGAGATGAGTCGCGACTATGCCTCTGATGACGAGGAAAAACATCCACTCGATGAGGATTATCTGCGCGCCATGCGTTACGGCATGCCTCCGAACGGAGGCTTCGGCATGGGCGTGGATCGCCTTGCGATGGTGCTGACGAACAAGCATTCCATTCGTGAAGTGTTGTTGTTCCCCACGCTGCGAAAAGAAGAATAATGAACAGGAGGAACATCCTGATGCTTGGCGATAGCCTTGCAATTGCGGTCATGACCTTCATCGGCTTCGCCTTACATGGCGAAGCCGATGTCTCCTTTATCCCGCGCATGGGAACCACTTTCTTTCCCGTTCTTATCGGCTGGTTTCTACTTGCGCCATGGTTTGGGCTATTCAATGAAACTGTGGTTGCGAACTTCAGATCTCTCTGGCGTATTCCGCTGGCCATGCTGTTCGCCGTGCCGCTCGCTTCAAGCCTGCGCGCTGCCATGTTGGGAGGCGCAGCCCTCCCTTTATTTACGCTTATCCTTGGTTTTACTTCTGCGCTGGGGGTGTTCGCCTGGCGTGTAGTCTACATTTTCATTCCCAGAAGCAGGCCCGAATAGATCTCCTAATTGTACTGATACTATAATGGGCCGCATTCAGCCAGATGATAAAATGACAGCATGGCAAGAAAACTAACCAACAAGATCAACCGATCCAATAATTTGTGGTGGATCACCGGCAGTGTAGTGGGTTTGTTCGCACTGTGCGCAGCGGGGATGGTGGTGTTCAGGTCGATTTTTCCCGCTCAGCCGACCCCACTTCCGGATGTCCCGGTATTTCAGTTCAGTACCAATACACCTACTGTAACTGCTGTAGCTGGTTTTCCAACAAACACGACTGCAGCGCCTGTAGTTACCGTGGCTACTTCAACCCTTTTCCCCACACCGACCAATAGCTCGATCTTCAACCAGATCCTCAGGAATTTCACTTCAGGCATCCAGCCTACGGTGATTCCGTTTCGCTCTCCCACACCCATCCGAGCTGTTGTCGTTACATTGACTCCAACCGTCACGACGCTTGCGCCGCCTCCCACACAAGGGGCGCCGAACCCGGTCGTTTGCAAAAATATTCTATACCCCGCCCGCCCCGGTAACCAATGGACCTACTTCGTCAATACCCCCAAAAGGAGCGGCGATGTGAATATTCGTGTGGTCACTGTGGAAGGGACACAGGCCACGATCGATGCCACTGAAGTCAATGTGGGAACCACGGTCCGTTCCTTGATGCAATGCGAGCAGGATATTATCCTGAGTTTTCCCGTGCTCAGCGTCCAGAAGTTGATCGGTGAGGTCGTCAATGGCTCGATGAATGTGGATTATATTGGCGGGGTGCTGGCCCCGAATGAATCTGCATTTCGCGCGAGTAATTGGGCGTTATCGTGGGTCAGTCAATATCGTGTCTATGGTAATGGATCGGCGACTTTTAATGGCCGCAATTTTAATTTTTCGTTGAGCCCATCGATAATAAACATGACCTGTCAGACGCTCGCTTCCGGTGACGCATCCTTTGAAAATATCACAGTAGCCGCGGGGTCATTCCGCGCACTCAAGGTCATCTGCCGTGGCGATGGCCAGGCTGTGGCCACAGTGAATGGAAGCCAGGTGACCGGCACGGTGACGGCCCAGGCAACTCAATGGTTTGCTCCCAATATTGGGTTGCTCAAGTCGCAGAGTGACTTCGTCTTCCTTAATGTGTTCGGCATTTCCCTGCCCCTGAGCGCGGGCGATGTTGCAGGGTATATGGAACTGAAAAGTTATACGGTGGGGCAATAAACCCGATTTGTGGGTAAAATACCTTCCATGGACGAATTGTCACTTATTCAGACCGCGCAACGCGGTGATCTTGATTCATTCAATACGCTTGTCCTGCATTATCAGACCATGGTCTTTAATACCGCGCTGCGCATTCTTGGCGATGACGATCAGGCCGCCGATGCAACGCAGGAGGCGTTCATCTCCGCGTTTCGCAGCATTAATTCTTATCGCGGCGGCTCATTCAAGGCCTGGCTCATGCGCACGGTTACCAACGCGTGCTACGATGAGTTGCGCCGCCAGAAGCGCAGGCCTACCACAGCACTTGAACCCGAGACCGATGACGGGGATGAGATCGATTCCCCGCGCTGGCTTGCAGATACGAATATGACCCCGGCACAAAAAGCGGAAGCGGACGAACTCGAACATGCCATTCAACATTGTCTTGAAGCGCTGCCGACCGAATTCCGTTCCGTGGTTGTGCTCGCCGATATACAGGGAATGGATTACAGCGAAGTGGCAACCGCCTCGCGCGTGCCGCTTGGCACTGTCAAGAGTCGTCTCGCCCGTGCACGACTGCGTTTGCGCGAATGCCTGCGCGGCTTTGAGGAACTTTTACCCTCGGCGTTTCGTCTTGAAGAAGAAAGTCACTTATGAACGGATTCCGCGATATTGAACTGCTTTCCTCCTATCTGGATGGACAACTAAGCCCATCCGATTCGACGCGCCTTGAATCCCGCCTCAATTCGGATCCTGGGCTTGCCGCGGCTTTCAACGACCTGCGTGCCGCCCGAGGCGTCCTTCGCAAATTGCCGGCGCGCAAGGCGCCGCGTAACTTCACCCTCACGCGCAAAATGGTGGGAACAAAACCGCCCATGCCGCGCTCCTATTCGTTCTTTCGTTTTTCATCAGCTTTTGCGACTGTGTTATTGGTGATCACATTCGCGTTCAACTTTATGGCCTCACGCATTGCTTTTGGTGCAGCCGCTCCCGCGTACGGTTATGAGAACCCCGGTATGGGCGGCGGCATGGGAGGCGGCGGACCGGATATTACCCTTCAGGCAGTAGCCACGGAAGCTCCTGCTGCTCCCGAGGAACCCGCCATGGAATTGGTCCCTGTGCCCACTGAAGGCTTCCCTCTTGCCGCCGATAGCGCGCGTGAAATGGGAACACCTACACTCGAAGTCGCGAATCCCAAGGATGTTGTGACCCCCTCGATCCTGCAAGATCAATCTGAAAGCCGGAACAAGTCTTTCTTTGCCACATCCTGGCAGATTGGGTTATTGCTTGTCAGCATACTTTGTGCAGTGATCGCGTTCGCGATCAATCGATCTGCAAAACGAAAATGGAGATAGCCGGGGTGGTGGATGGTTCGCGACGATAGTCATATCAAGTATTGCCCGCGCTGTGGCAGTCAGGTGAGACGCGAGCAAAAGTTCGGTATCTTGCGTCCGGTGTGCCCACAGTGTGGATGGATCCATTTTATAGACCCAAAAGTGGCCGCGGCCGTTCTAATTGAAAAGGACGGTCGTGTTCTGCTTGTGCGCCGCGCCAACGAACCCTTTCGAGGCTTGTGGACCCTGCCAGCCGGCTTTGTGGACGGTGGCGAGGATCCTGCCATGGCGGCGGAACGTGAATGTTTGGAGGAAACAGGCCTGAGCGTGCGCGTGAAGCGGGTCCATGATGTGATTGCGGGCAAGGAGCACGAGCGCGGCGCAGATTTCATTATTGTGTATGAAGCCGAGATCCTCTCCGGTGTGTTAAATCCCGCGGACGATGCGGACGCAGCAGAATGGTTCCCGCGCAACGATCTTCCGGCACTTGCCTTTGATGCCACGCGGAAAGTATTGATGAAATAAAAAGACCTCGGAGTTTTCTCCAAGGTCTTTTTTGTTGAATTTTTTATTGCTCGTACTGGTAGGTGATATATTCGTATCCTTCGACCGTGTTGTTGTCAAAGTCAACAGCGTAGAAACCGAGGGCATATTCGCCGTCCACAGGATAGCGCGATTCGAACCAAAAGCCTTCCTCGCCCCAGGTGAACACATCCTCACTGAGTGAATAGTCGTAATAGGGTTCGTCGTTCTCGTCGAAGTAATAGGATTGGACGTAGTCTGTGAATTGATCCCCGATCTGTGGAGTGATCTCTACCGGCGTGGAGATGCCGTTGCCATCGGAGTCGGGCAGGGCATAGATGTTCAGCAGGTTGCCGTCGGGGTCGAACACCAGTTTTGCGTCGTCCGGCGTGCCTCCGTTCAGATATGTATACTGACCATACACTGAATACGTGGAAATGCCCTCGGCGTTAATATACTCATCAGGTTCGAACAAGGCGAAGGCTTCATGCTGCCCGTCCTTCAACACGAATAAAGTGGGGGACCATTCATACTGGACCTGGATGGGACTCGGGCCATAGTCCGGCCTGTTCACGCCATCCGCTGTGATGGTGTTCTCCGCAAAATGGTAGGAAGTATCTCCCACCCAGTAGGCGTCCGCTTCCGGGTTGTAGAAATACAGGATGAAGTAGATGTAGGAAACGTTGCCGGTGATCGTGGTGTTCAGGGTGAGTACTTCGTCGCCGGTGATGAAATTATCAGAGAGCTGGATCGGCGCAACTGTTAATTCAGAGGCACCCGGGGCGATCACTTCCGCCGCAGAATCGGGAACTACAGCCTGTCCCTGCTGCGGTACAAATGCCTGTCCCGTATAGTGAAACGCAAGGAACTCATCCCATGTGGATTGCTCGAGGAATTTTTGTGCATCGTCTGCATAGCGCACCCGCGTTTCATCCGTGTATTCCGTGAGGATATAGATATCCGAGATGGGAAAGTGAAAGGAGATGCCCGTGGAGCCGGCCATGCGGTCGCCATGTTTTTCTGCAATGACCGCCGCAGAGATGGCCGCGTGTAACTGGTCGCTGGCCTGTTGAATGGCGGGATCATTGGTGCTGGCCATGATCTCGGCGAAATTACCAAGGTCAATGAATGCAGGGGGCACGTCCTCGCCGAAGATGCTGTAATAGCCACGTGAATAAGCCCGTCCCTGCGCAACCCATTCCTGGTCTATCACGGATATGGTGGTGATGAACTGATTCATGCTGTTGATCACATCCGGCATGCGCGCGCTGTCTATGGCGCTCAATGTTGTCCCGGCTTCGATCTCCTCGATCTCCTCGGCGGAGGCGCGCAATGTAAGGACGGTATCGTCAACGATGTATGTGGATACAATGATCTGGGATGCTTCACGACCGTCCATGGCGGGGTTTTGGGCCAGTTGCCCCAGCCAGGCCGCATAAGACCAGCCCGAGGCCGGGATCACTTCCTCAGATGCGACCATGTAGTTCGTGTATGGATACAGCGAACCATATACCTCGATCATGCCCATCAAACAGGCATCGAAACCGATGATCTCAAATTTTTGCGCACCCATCGAAGCCTGGACCTGCTCGATTGCGTTGGTGATCTGTGCCATGCCAAGTGCCGAACCGGCTTCCAGGTCCGAGAATCCGCCGGTCCAGCCGCCGCCATGGTCAGACATGACCAGCGCGTACTTTTTTGCGGGATAGTTCTGAATGGACCAGGTGATGAAGTCCACAAGAGTACCCGGGTCGCCCATATCCGCCTCGCCAATATTCTCGACGACATCCGACGCGATAAAGTCAAGATCGTTATCCTGGGTGATGTAGTAGCGGCGCGTATCCGTCCAGTCGCCGTCGCCGCTGAAGGAACCCTCGGCGCGGTCGATCTGCACTACAACGTTCATTTGTGGAGTGGAGCCCACCAGCTCCATTTCGTTCACATCGAACCACATATCCTGCTCGAGCACGTCATCGTCTGCAGCTGCATAGACAATGATCGTCCATTCGGGCAGGTTGGATGTATCGGATGGAACAATGGGTTGAGAGTTGATTGGAGTAGAGACGCCCGTGTTACCGATCAGCGCATCCCCATAAAAATACAGGAGCGCGATCGAACAACAAACGACAGCCAGACAAATCGCGATTAGAGCGATGACCGCCGGAATTCCATATTTCGAGCCTTTTCCCATGACGCCTCCACAGCAAAATATGTTTGGTCTCAAATCATAGCATGGCAGTCCATGGAAATGCAAGCGTTTCCGCCTGTGGATGACCCGAGTACCTTCCCCATTATTTCTTTCTGGTGTATGCTTGCGAAAATTACTTGAAATGAAGAAAGAGGAGAGAATAAATTATGAAACAGTATCGTGTGTTCTTCGTTTTTGCTGCCTTAATGCTGCTGGTCAGCCTGGCCTGCGGTGCACTTAGTTCCCCGGATCCAACGCCGGTCCCGCCGCCGACCAAGGCCGAACCATCACAAGAGCAACCCAATGCTCCTTCGGAGCCAACCGGCAATCAAGGAAGCTCGGATATCATCGCTGCTGAAGATCAAAATAAGCTATTTACGTTTGATATTCCAGCGAATTGGTCGTATGAAGCCAATGATTTGGGTAATGCAATCTATTCAGATGTTTATATGTTTGCAGATACCTGGACATCCCCGGATGAAAGTGCTGTGATAGAAGGTATCTCTGGGCGTTCGGAAGGTTTTGATTTTGATGGGACTACCAGCACGAGAGTTGCCCTTGATATGTTGAACTATTACTATAGTGATACGGGAAAGGAAGGGGATATTAGAATATCAGAAACCTCAACTGCTGAGGACGGCAGTACACGCTTTGATTGGGAATCAAAAGGCGGCGATTACTCGGGAATCAGTTGGTTCGAAGTCAGGGGAACCAGGACATTTCTTATGTGGACCGTGAACTGGGGGAATGGTGCAGATCAAGCCACATTAGATATTGTGGATAACGCAATAAATACATACCAGTCACAGTAGTATTAACTGTGACACGAAAAGAGAAATGAATCATAACAAGAGGCTGGAGAAATCCAGTCTCTTGTTATATCCCTTGCATATGCTAAAATGAATTTATGACCAGTCTCGACCTTCGTCCCTCGCCAATTGCAGGTACATGGTACGAAGACAATCCCGAAACCCTCGCAAAACACATCGACGAATATCTCAACCATGCCCAACTTCCCGAATTACGCGGCGAAGTGATCGCGGTCATTGCTCCGCACGCGGGACATCGTTACTCGGGCGATGTGGCCGCGCATGCCTTCGCATCGCTGCGTGATCTTGCTCCCGAGCTCGTCGTTGTGGTTTCTCCTTATCATCACTCCGCGTCCTATTCGCTTATCACAACAGCACATCAAGCCTATTCCACACCGTTGGGAAATATCGAAGTGGACCAAACCGCGCTTGCCCAATTGCAAACGCATCTTGATATTCCCATTACACCCATTTCAAGAGACAAAGAACATTCACTTGAGATCGAACTTCCTTTTCTGCAGCGCGTATTAAAAAACCAATTCAAATTATTGCCTGTCATGATCCGTTCGCAGGAACCGCAGGTTGCAAGGAAACTTGGGGATGCACTTGTTAATATCCTCAAGAATAAGAATGCCCTCCTGGTTGCCTCCACGGACCTCTCGCATTTCTACGACCAAAAAACTGCAAATATTCTCGACCAGGAAATGCTAAGACGATTTGAATCCTTCGATCCCGTTTCGATCTTTGATGCCGAATCTACAGGCAAAGGGTTTGCTTGCGGGCACGCCGCCGTTGCAGCCGTGTTATGGGCCAGCCGCGCGTTGGGAGCAAATGCAGTGAAGGTCGTTAAATACGCAACCTCGGGTGACGTCACAGGGGATCATTCGTCGGTTGTTGGTTACGGCGCCGCGCTCGTCCTAAAGACGATATAATAGAACTTATGTTCGCAAGGCTTGCGGTCAATTTCCCCTCAGTCAGCGGTGTTTTCGATTACTCCGTTCCTGCTCAACTCGCGTCACAGATACAGCCAGGGTGCCTCGTCATCGCGCCGTTTGGCCGGCAGACCGTGCAGGGGGTTGTTCTCGAATTGCTGGAATCGCCCTCGGTTGAGAATACCAAAGCAATCATTGACCTGCTCGACCCTGCAGCGGTTCTGACCCCGCCCCAGCTTGCTCTTGCGACTCAACTGGCAGAGTCCACGCTGAATCCGCTCGCGGCGATCGTAGGCCTGATGCTGCCGGTGGGTATCTCTCAACAAGCGGATATTCGTTACGAGTTACGCATTCCTGATTTCGAAGATAAAACCTCTACTGTTGCAACAAGAATAATAAATTTGCTTCGCGAGCGCGGACCTTTGCGCGGCCGCCAGATCGACTCGCATTTCTCACGCGTAGACTGGCGCAAGACCGCCCAACTCCTGGTTAAAAAAGGTGTACTCTCGACGAGCCACGTCCTGCCTGCTCCGCGAGTGAGAGCCAAATATATTCGCGTGGCACAACTTGCGGTTACGCCGCAAGAAGCCGAGGCCGCCATGGACTCTCTCGGCACAAAACAGACTTTGGCGCGTCGTCAGGCCGCGTTGAGATTCCTCATCCAACAACCGGAAGCAGTAAACCTTTCATGGATCTACGCCGAAACGGGATGCAAACTTGCAGACCTGCAGGAACTCGAGGAGCGCGGCTTGATCCGCTTATTCGAGAGTGAGATATTTCGCGACCCATTGGAACGGACGAGTCAACAAGTTGGCCGGCAAGCACCTCCAGTACTTGAACTGACCGCCGAACAATCTGCCGCGCTGGAAAAGATCAGGCAGGCGATCTCGAAGAACGATTCCCAACCGCCTTTCTTATTACAGGGTGTCACGGGCTCGGGCAAAACGGAAATTTATCTGCGCGCGGCCGAAGATGTGATCAAACGCGGGAAACAAGTCATCATCCTGGTTCCTGAAATTGCGCTCACGCCTCAAACAGTGCGTCGTTTCCTGGCGCGCTTTCCTGGACAGGTGGGGCTGGTGCATTCGAAATTATCGGAAGGGGAGCGCTACGATACCTGGCGTCGCGCGCGGACAGGCAAACTCAAGGTCATCATCGGCGCGCGTTCCGCGTTGTTCGCTCCCTTGCCGCAGATCGGCTTGATCGTCGTGGATGAATGTCACGACAGTTCATATTATCAGGCCGAACCGCCGTATTATCATGCGGTGACCGCCGCGCAGGACTATGCGCGCATGTGCGGCGCGGTTTGTGTGTTGGGCTCCGCCACGCCCACCATGGAACAAAGGTTTGCCGCAGATCAGAAACAACTCCAAAAACTGGATCTCTCACGTCGCATCGTGGAGGCGGGCCTGCCGCCCGTCCATATTGTGGACATGCGCGATGAACTCAAGACCGGTAACCGCGGCATTTTCTCGCGCGCGCTGGCTGATTCACTTGCAGAGAACCTTTCACGCGGCGAACAGGCGATCCTCTTTCTCAATCGTCGCGGTACAGCCACGTACGTCTTTTGCCGGGATTGCGGCACGGCGGTGAAATGTCCTAATTGCGATACGCCACTCACTTTTCATGTCGAAGGGTTGAAACGTCCGAACGGTCTGTTATGTCATCGCTGTGGGTACGAGCGCCAGATGCCGAAGAAATGCGATGTGTGTGGGAGCACACAGATCCGCGCGTACGGGTTGGGCAGTGAAAAAGTGGAAACTGAAGTACGCGCCATGCTGCCACAGGCGCGTACGCTGCGCTGGGATTGGGAGACCACGCGCAAGAAGGATTCGCATGAGATGATCCTGACCCATTTCGCCAATCATCAGGCCGATGTATTGGTGGGGACTCAAATGCTCGCCAAGGGACTGGACCTGCCGCGCGTCACACTTGTGGGCATTGTACTTGCAGATGTAGGATTAAACCTGCCCGATCCCTTTATAGGAGAGAGGGTATTTCAAACGCTCACACAAGTTGCAGGCCGTGCGGGCCGTTCCGAACGCGGCGGCAAGGTGATCCTGCAGACTTTCATGCCGGAACATTACGCGATCCAATCCGCGGCGAAACATGATGTGAACGGATTCTATGAACAGGAATTGAATTATCGTAAACAGTTGGGGTATCCACCGTTTGCGAAGCTTGTACGCCTGGAATATCGTCACGTGGACGCGGCCAAGGCGGAGACAGAGGCTCAGAAAGTAGCGGGCAGGCTCAAGGTTAAAATGGAAGCGGAGGATCGTCGTCAGACAGAATTGATCGGCCCGGTCCCATGTTTCTTTGCGAAAGAAAATGGCGAGTATCGCTGGCAGATCGTGCTGCGCGGGCCTAATCCTATATCCGTGCTGGGTGATATGAAATTCCCCGGCTGGCGCGTGGAGATCGACCCGATCAGTTTGTTATAAAAAGACAGCGGCTTAAGCCGCTGTCTTTTTGTTTAACCTACAAGCCCGACTGCAAAATTCAATAGCCGCCAATATAGGTTGTATATAGGATCGGGCCACGAACTCTTCGGCAGCACCGGTGGGAAGGATGTGTTTACATTCGGTTCTTCGAAACGATTATCCACGCCGGATCCATCCCAGATGATATCGAAGCCCTCGCCCAGCATATCTTTTATGAATGGATCCGCGTCATAGCCATTGTTCTCATAGATGTTGTCGTGATAATAATTGTGCTCAGGATTGGGACCCACATCGATCTCTTCGCTTGAAAAGGCGCTCGTCAAATTGAATATAGCCAGACCCACGGTCTTATTCCCGCGGATCGTATTATTGTAAACTTCAACTTCATCAGCCCCGAAAACGAGTATGCCCGCGCCTGGCGGGATCAGCGATGCAGCCGATCCGGGCACGCTAAAGTTTTCCCCGTTGTTGTTCTCTGTGATATTGTCGTATACCTTTGTTCGCAACGAGATCTTGGAAGGCAGTTGCGGCAGAAGATCGATCAATATGCCGATCGCATTATCGTGCGCATGATTGCCGTACACTTCGCCGTTGACCGTGTTCTCCATTTCGACGCCGATCACGTTGCCATAGGTCAGCGTATCGCGGATGACGGCGTTTTCAGACTTGCCGACATAGATCGCGGCGTCATTCATCAACGTCCCTTCGATACGTTCGATCAATACGTCGGTACAGCGCACCGGGTACACACCGTACACGCCTGTGTTCTCGATGTACATGTCGTGCAGGTAAATATTCCTGGCGCCTTCCACAAGCACACCATTGCTCGTGAAATTTTTGACCGCGAAGAACGCCATTTCAAAATTATTTCCCGAAGCGATTACGCCGTCCGTCAACACGCCCTGGCCGTCGATCACCGGCCATTCGCCTTTGTCGTTCGGGACGCCGAGGAATTTAATATCGCCCACATCCAGGATGACATGCTCGTGATAAATGCCGTACGGTACTTCGATGGTATCGCCCGGGATCGCCTGATCGGCGACGGACTGGATCGTCTGTCCTTTTTCGACTCTCAAGATTTGAGGTTCCCGCGCGGCCGTCGCTGCTTCTGTTCCCCCGGCATTCATTTCGCTGACGACTTCGCGCGCGGGATTTTCCACATGCGCGACCACCGGCAGACCGGAGGGGACTGTTTCCGGGAACTCGGGCAAATTGGTCTCATCTGTGAGCGCGTACATGAACGCGACCAGGTCTGATCTTTCCTGCTCAGTTAATTCAAAGCCAAGGACGTGGATATCCACATTCTCAACGCCATCAGCACGCCCGCCACCAGCGGCGTAAAAGTCCACAACTTCTTCGAGTGTAGCGAAGACTCCGTTATGCATATAGGGTGCGGTCAGGGCGATGTTGCGAAGCGTAGGCGCCTTGAATGCGCCATCAGGACTCGTGCTCTCGATCTCCAGCCGGCCAGTATCATGGACTTGCCCTTCGAGGTCCGGTACACCGGTGACCGAGAAGGAATCGTCAGCGAAGGTCGGCGCGGCGTGACATTCAAAGCAACGCGTGCCCGCCGAGCGGAAGATGGCCAGCCCGCGGCGTTGAGCTGCGGTGAGCGCATTCACATCGCCTGTGGCGTATCTATCAAAGGGCGAGTTGTTCGTGATCAATGTGCGTTCGAACGCCGCGATCGCGTTTTGCACATTCTCGTAAGAGACCGCATCCGCACCTCCAAATGCAGCTTCGAACAGGTCCACGTAGCCGGGGATCGCTTTCAACTCAGACTCGATTTCCTCTGGAGCAGCACCCATCTCATTCGAGGCCGTGATCGGTGTATGACTCTGTTCCTCGAGTGTTAAAGCGCGCCCATCCCAGAAGAAGTTGGTGTTGTATGCCACATTCCACAGGCTCATGGCGCTGCGTGAGAGCGTGGCATCCTCTGCACCAACAGCCTGTTGCAAGCCGTCTGTGAATCCGAGATCCGGGTTATGGCAGGTCGCACAGGACATGTCATTGTTTTTCGAGAGGATCGGGTCAAAGAAGAGCAGCCGGCCCAATTCGGCTTTTTCGGGCGTCGTGGAGTTATCGCCCGTCTCATTCGTCGCGGGGAAATCGCGTTGCAGTCCACTATAGGCAGGTTCCACACTGCTTGAGCCCGCGCCCCATTTTTCCTCGGGCAGTACTTCATCCTGCGGGATCGGCACGAAGGCGGCATACAACACACCTGCAAGCAATAGAATCCCAAGACCCACAAAAATACGTTTCAGCCAGGTTTTCATAGGTTCTCCTCTGTCATCAGCTTACTTCAACGTCATCAGGAATGCAACCAGCGCGTTCATGTCCTCGTTCGTCAATTCCATGGAGAGGTTGGTGATCATCACGTCCTTGTACCCCTCGACCACATAATCCCCGGGCCGCAGAATGGACCGTTGAATGTATTCATCCGCACTCTGTCCTTCGACGCGCGCGCCTGCGCGGGTGGCAATGCCGGCCAGCGATGGGCCGATAATGACCGTGTCCGGCACCAGCGCGTGACAGGTCGCGCAACGCGAGTTGAAGACCAGCTGTCCCTTAAGCACAAGTGGGTCTGGCGTGGGGGTTGGGGTTGCGGGTGCCGCGTTGAAACAGGCTGAAAGCAAAATTGCGATCAGCGTAAGTAAAACAAGAAATATTTTTTTCATCAATTGTCCTGAGAAGTGGAGTCGCCCGATTATACCCGGCTGCCGCAGGAGGCAAAAACAATTCTCCCACACAAAATTGTTAGCTGAACGTGGCCCGCAATGGGAGCTCCGATTTTGTCACATCCTGGCGTCAACTTTGCTATAATGCCTTATCTGTAAATAGGAGAGTGGAATATGGAAAGTTTTTCGCGCGGCTGGTCTTTTCTGAAACAGGCCTGGGGCATGGCCTTCAAGGATAAGGATCTGCTCAAGCCGTCTGTTTATGCATTGATTATTGGAATGGTCGTTTCCATCATCGGGATTATTCCCATTATGGGCGTGGCTTTCCTGGTTGGGGATACCCAGTTCGGCAATATTGTCCTGTTCGTGCTCGGCGGTATTCTTGTCTTTGTGCAGTTCGTGGTGAGTTATGTTTTCTCCGGGATGACCGTTTACCTTATGTACGGCTATCTCACGGATGGCGACGCAAAAATGAAAAATGCCTGGGAGATCGTGCGGCGTGATTTCTTCGATATTCTAACGCTGGCGGCCGCTTCCACGGCTGTGAACCTGATCCGCAGCGCCGCGAATCGCAACCGCAATCGCGGCGTGGGCGCCAACCTTGCGCGTTCGGCGACCGGTTTGCTGCAGGCCCTGTGGACGGAAGCCGCGTATCTTGTGCTGCCCGCCATGATCATTGACGACTTGAATCTCAAGGAAGGTCTTCTGCGCATCGGAAAGATCACAAAAGAGAACCTGTTGTTGATCGGTATCAGCACCGTGGGTGTGCGCTTCGTAGCAGGGCTGATCGGCTTTGTGATCGGCGCGATCGGTTTTGCAGTGGGCGGCGGATCGGCTTATCTTTCTGGCGGTGAAGCAGCTGTTTCCATCGTTGGAATTGCGATTGGCGCGTTGATCTTCTTTGCATCTGTGATGGTGGCCAGTGTGTTCAGTTCCTATACGGGCACTGCCTATCATACCTGCCTGTATATGTGGGCGCGTGATGTGGAAAAAGCGCACGCTAAAGGCAGCACAGCTGCAGTAAAGGCTCCGGCTCCGCTGGCGGCAGTTTTGGCGCCTTCGTAGTCAGGAAATCACCCCATGCCTCCTGCAGAACCCCGCCGTGAAATGATCTCCTGGGACGATTTGGACAAATTGATCGACCATCTCGTCCCACAATTCCGTCGCGAATTTACTGCCATGGTGCTGATCACACGCGGCGGGATCGTGCCCGGCGGCCTGCTGGCCGACGCGATGGACATTACCCACATCCTGACCGCCGCAGTGGATTTTCCCGCGAAGTTCAAAAGCGAGAATGAAAAAACCGCGCTGATGGCCTGGCCGGAGTTCATTCAATTTCCCGCGGAGGATAAATTGCGCGGTCGCCCCACGCTGATCGTGGACGATGTTTGGGGATCGGGGCGCACGATCACCGCGGTGAAAAACCGTGTCTCTGCCGCAGGTGGCTTCCCCGAGACCTGTGTGCTGCATTTCAATCCCTATCGCAATTTATTCGGAAGTGCACGTCCGGATTATTTCGCCGCAACCACGGACGCGTACATTGTCTACCCATGGGAGATCGATCGCGGTGCAGACCAGGTGATCGTGCGTGAAGTTTGATCGAATTAAAATGCAAACATAATTATCCCAAATTTAATTTGGACGCAGATAAACGCAG
The DNA here is from genome assembly GCA_964549865.1 of uncultured Anaerolineaceae bacterium. Classification (GTDB taxonomy): domain Bacteria; phylum Chloroflexota; class Anaerolineae; order Anaerolineales; family Villigracilaceae; genus Villigracilis. The sequence goes on along the minus strand of CAZJYB010000031.1, from coordinate 1,010 downwards.
AAAAACGCTGATTTTTGGTCTTCAATCAGCGCAACCCAGCGTTCATCTGCGTCCCTTTTGCTCTTAAAAACAAACTCACCCCCGAAGATTTAATTCGGGGGTGAGACGTGCCTTATTTTCATTCCAGCACTTCGAAGTTGGAAATTTCCAGCGATAGTTCGTCGTCTATTGCCTCTTTGATATAGTCGATCGCGATGTTCGTCGGATGGCCGTACGTGGCATCGTATGTAACAGTGACTTCATCTGCACCGCCGTTGATGTCCGACTGTAATTTAGAGAAGATGAGATCTATCGTGGAGTAAGGCGTGTATACCTCCCGGAAAGCATCCGTTGGGTTGACAATGCTGCCATCTGCCCGCGTAATTGAAACGACCTGGTCATCTTGTACTTCGATGGTCAGCGGCATATCGCTCATGAATGCACAAAAGCAGCTCATAAAGAGGGTGTAACGATAATGTGAGACGTTTGCCTGTTCCCATTTCTGCAGGTTCTGGTCGAATTCTGTTGACCCACCTGCAGAACAGGCGGCGAGGATAAGGGTGAGTGCGAGTAGGATGATCTTTTTCATGGTTTCTCCTTGTGTTCATTAAAACGATGTTCACCCCCGGAATGTTCCCTAAGGCATCTCATGCGAGCCATCCATGTCCGCGGCGGCATCCTGCACAGGGACGCTCAACGTAATATCCGCGTAATTTTTGAAATGCAACGTAAGCATGACCTGATCACCCGCATTCAGGTCCTGCTTCAGGTCCACGAGCATGATGTGCAAGCCGCCGGGTTTGAATTCCAACTCTGCTCCTGTGGCCAGCGGAATGAATGCCTGTGGGATCATCTGCATGACCCCGTCGTTGCCCATCGTGCTTTCGTGGATCTCCACCGCTTCGGCGGCGTCTGAAGACGCGCCCAGCAGTTCAACATCCAGGTCTGTGTGATTATGCAGGATCATATAAACGACACCATTTTCGCCTTGCCCGGCTATGCGCGCCCAGGGTTCATGCACCTCCACCTCT
>CAZJYB010000030.1:0-30249 GCA_964549865.1 uncultured Anaerolineaceae bacterium | reverse complement strand
ATCCCAGCGCGAGTTTGTGGCGAATATCTCTCATGAACTGAAAACCCCACTTACATCCATTCAGGGATTCTCGCAGGCAATTTTGGACGGCACCGCCGATACGCCTGATGACCGCAGGCAGGCAGCGCAGGTGATCTACAACGAATCGGCGCGTATGCATCGTATGGTGTTGGACCTGCTGGATCTGGCCCGCCTCGACGCTGGTACAGCGGATATTTCGATGGCACCCGTGAATATTTCTGCGTTGTTGAACGCCGTCGCTGAGAAATTTGTGCCGCAATCACAAAAAGCGGGTATTGAGATCAAAATGAATGTCCCTGCGAATTTGCCCGTTGTTTTTGCGGATGGAGACAGGCTTTCGCAAGTGTTCACAAATCTTGTGGATAACGCGCTGAAATTTACACCTCGCGGGGGGGTGATCAAACTTGAAGCCTCAGTTCTTAATGGAGAAATGTTCATCTCAGTGGCAGATCGTGGCACAGGAATTCCCCCGGAAGCACAAGCTCATATTTTTGATCGTTTCTATCAGGCAGACCCTGCACGTAAAGGCGGCGAAAGACATGGCGCCGGGCTTGGGTTGGCGATCGTGCACGAAATCGTGCAGGCGCATGGTGGTAGAATTAGCGTCCGCAGTGGGTTGGGGGAAGGGACGACCTTTGATGTGTTCCTGCCACTCGATCAAAATTCAAAGACGACCGTAGCAAGAAAAAAATAACTTTCCTGCATCCATAAGTGTCATGCAACCCTTTGTTTCGATCATAGTTCCCTGTTATAACGAAGAAAAGACCATCCATCATTTACTCAATGCCATCCTCGCGCAGACCTATCCTCACGCGCAGATGGAATTGATCATTTCTGATGGTATGTCCACGGATGGCACACGCCAGGTCGTTGCGAATTTTCAAAATGAGCATACAGACTTTAACATTCGCGTGATCGAGAATACGGTCAGGACGATCCCCTCGGGATTGAATCAGGCCATTCGTCACGCGCGCGGCGAGTTCATTGTCCGCCTGGATGCGCATTCCATTCCGATCCGGGAGTATGTGGAGCGTTGCGTTGCCGCGCATCAGGCAGGCAAGGGAGATAACATCGGCGGCGTGTGGGAAATTCGGGCGGGTGAAGATACATGGGTGGCCGAGTCCATTTCGTTCGCGGCCGCGCATCCATTGGGTGTGGGTGATGCATTGTATCGCCTTGGTGCAAAAGAGGGGGCGGTGGATACGGTCCCCTTTGGTTCGTTTCGCCGCGCGTTAATCGACAGGATCGGTCTCTTTGATGAAAAATTACTTGCCAATGAGGATTATGAGTTCAATGCAAGGGTGCGGGAGGCCGGCGGTGCCGTATGGTTTGACCCGTCCATTCGGTCCGTCTATTTTTCGCGTGGTACGCTTGCAAAATTAGCAAGCCAGTATTGGCGTTATGGGTTTTGGAAGTGCCGCATGTTACAAAGATACCCCCATACACTTCGCTGGCGGCAGGCTTTACCCCCGCTCTTTGTGCTCAGCCTGATGGTGTTGAGTGTGTTATCCTTGTGGGTTGTGCTCGCGCGGATTCTGCTCGCGGCGCAAATTTTCCTGTATTTTGCAGCGTTGGGGTTGGCTGGCTTGCGATTGGCATTTGAGAAACGAAAGCCTCATCTTCTTGCTGGTCTGCCCCTTGCCATTGCGACCATGCATTTTGCCTGGGGTGCGGGATTTTTGTGGAGTGCTGTTTTGAGTCTGTTTGTGAAACATGGCTGATACTTATCGACCTTCTTTAAGACTGCGACCAAGCGAACAACGTTCCATTTTGGTATTGGGCGATCTGATTGCATCCGGCAGTGCAATGGCTGCATCCATTTATGTCTGGTATCAATTTTCCATATATCGTTTGATGGAGACCGGCCTTACGCGAGGCAGGGCAGAACGGCTGATTTCGATCGAAGTTCCCTTTTGGTTTTATTTACTTCCATTGATATGGCTTTTGCTCATGGTGGAATCTTATGAATCGCATACCTCCGCGAGTTGGAAAAAGACATTGCGCGGTATTGCTGTTGCTCCGATTGTGGGGATACTTGGATATTCCCTGCTCTTTACCATTAATCTGGACCCAAACTCGCTCCCCCGAATCGCAGTAGGGACTTTCCTCGTACTCGCCTCTCTTTTGACCCTGGCTTGGCGCGCCATCTATATCAGACTCTACACCTCCTCCGGACTTATGCGTCGCGCCGTCATCGTGGGCGCCGGCAAGGCGGGCCGCTCGCTTGTGGATATTTATGGCAGGCTCAGCCCACCGCCCTTTATCCTGCTGGGGTTTGTTGATGATGATCGGCTTAAACAGGGACAATCCACCAATGGATTTGCAGTGCTTGGAACCAGTGATATGCTCCTTGTTCTGATTGAAGAGTATCGTATTTCTGATATTGTCGTTGCGATCAACGGGGAGATCAAGGGAGAAACTTTTCAAAATATTCTGGACGCGCAGGAACGCGGCGTGGAAGTGACTCGCATGCAGATCCTGTACGAAGAGATGACGGGTCGTGTGCCGATCGAACATCTCGAATCGGATTGGGTGATACGCTCCTTTGTGGATCAGGTCCGCGTAAGTGGAGTTTATGAATTGTTCAAGCGCTTCATGGATATTACAGGCGGACTTGTGGGGTTGTTGGTCTCTGTTATCATTTTCCCGTTTGTGGCACTGGCTATTATTGTAGAAAGCGGCTTTCCCATCTTTTATTCCCAGCTAAGGCTGGGCAAGGGCGGGAGTGTTTTCCGGATCTACAAATTTCGCACCATGAAGCAAAATGCTGAAGCGGATGGGGAGGCAAAACTTGCTGCAGAGAATGACCCGCGAGTGACACGCGTGGGTAATTTTTTGCGCCGTACACGTCTCGATGAAATACCGCAATTCTGGAGCGTGGTGGGTGGTGAGATGAGCCTTGTGGGCCCTCGGGCAGAACGGCCGGAACTGGTGGCGGAATTCCAAAGACAAATTCCCTTTTATCGTGCAAGACTCCTGGTAAAGCCCGGCCTGACAGGCTGGGCACAGATCAATTATGGATATGTTGCCAACGTCAAGGAAACCGCGGTGAAGTTGGAGTATGACCTTTATTACATCAAGCATCGCACGGTCGCGATGGATTTTCAGATCGTATTGCGCACAATTGGAACGGTGTTAAGAAGGACAGGACGATAAATGAATTACCTTGTTACCGGCGGGGCTGGTTTCATTGGTTCTCACCTCGTGCGTGCCTTGCTCAAGCAGGGCACGAATGTGCGTGTATTGGATAATTTCTCGTCAGGCCGGCAAGACAACCTGAAAGGGCTGGATGTGCAGATCGTACAAGGCGACCTGCGCGACGCCTCCTGCGTGGCCGAGGCTGTGCGCGGCGTTAATATCATTTTCCATGAAGCGGCATTTGTCTCCGTGCCCGAATCCATGGATAAGCCGCAGGAATGTTTCGACGTGAACGTTATGGGTGCCTCCATTTTATTTGAAGCCGCGTGCAAGGCGGGCGTTCAACGGGCGGTGATCGCCTCCAGCGCAGCGGTATATGGGGACTCACAAGCCATGCCTCTTGCCGAGGATTCTGCGCTCAAACAATTGTCCCCTTATGCATCCTCCAAACGAGTCAATGAAATGTACGGGGAGTTGTATACGCATTCTTTTGGGTTGCAGGTGGTTGCCCTGCGCTATTTCAATGTATATGGCCCTCGTCAGCGACCCGATTCGATGTACGCTGCAGCTGTGCCCATTTTCATCCAGCGTATGCTGGAGGACAAACCGATCACAATTTATGGGGACGGCGGTCAAACGCGTGACCTCATTAATGTGCAGGACGTGGTACAGGCGAATTTGCTCGCCTCGCAGCATCCGGCTGCGCCCGGGCAGGTCTTCAATGTATGCACAGGTGTGGAGACACGTTTGCTCGACCTGCTTGACGTGCTCTATGAAATTTTCCCGAACGTGCCGAAACATGTTCATGCTGAATCTCGTGCAGGCGATATCTATCGTTCTGTTGGTTCACCCAGGAAGGCAATCGACCTGCTTGGCTTTGATCCCAAAGTCTCTTTGAGCCAGGGATTGAAAGAAGTTGTGGAAGAAATGCGCGTAATGCGAGCGGGTGGATAACCTCCATGCCTTCCTCCCGTCCCCAGCTTCGTAACCGCTTTGTGCTCTTTGGCGATATCGCCCTGACCATTGTTTCAGTGCTGGGCAGTTTTGCATTGCGCCTGGACGTCACGCAGCTGCCGTTTTACTTTCCCGCGGCGTTGATCATGTGCGTGGTGGCCCTGCTTGTCAAGATCCCGACCCATTTTTTCTTCGGTCTATATCGCCGTTTATGGGTGTATGCCAGCACGAATGAATTACGCCTTATTACGGTCGCGGTAACGACCGCCTCCATCTTGACCTCGGGTATCATGCTCGTGTTGATCAGTGCCGGGTTCATCCAGCCGGGCATGCCGCGCTCTGCCCTGGGTATTGACTGGTTGCTCTCGCTTGTTCTTATTGGCGGTTCTCGCTTTGCGTTGCGCATCCTTGCGGAACAATCCGGCACGCCGCGCGCTGGCAAAGCGAGGCGCGTGCTCATCATTGGCGCCGGGGATGCGGGAGCACTGGTTGCGCGTGAACTGCAAAAATCCCCCCAATTAAATCTGATTCCGATTGGATTTCTGGATGATGACCTGGCAAAGCAGAATCATGAGATCTATGGTGTATCCGTCATTGGCAAGGTAAACCAGCTCGCTTATGTACTGGATAATCGCCAGGTGGACGAGGTCATCATCGCAATTCCTTCCGCACCAGGAAACATCATCCGCCTGGTCAACGATGCCTGCAGGCAAAAGGGCATCTCTTCCCGTACCATGCCAGGCATCTACGAATTGATCGGTGGACAGGTGAGCGTTAATCGTCTGCGCGAAGTGGATATCACCGACCTATTACGACGCGAGCCAGTGAAGATCGACGACCATTTAATTGGCCGCACCTTCAGTGGCAAACGCATATTGGTTACCGGCGCAGGCGGTTCGATCGGGCGTGAGATCTGCCGCCAGGTGGCGCGCTGGTCTCCTGCGCAACTCGTCCTGCTTGGCCATGGTGAGAACAGTATTTTCGAGTCACTCCTTGAGCTCATGGAGGACTTTCCCCAGCTCTCCATTCAGCCGGTCATTGCGGACGTGCGCGATGAAAACCGCATCCAGGAGATGTTCAGGCTGCATCAACCCCAGGTTGTCTTTCATGCCGCCGCGCACAAGCATGTGCCCTTGATGGAAGCGAATGCGGAAGAGGCGGTCACGAACAATGTCCTTGGCACGCGCAATGTCGTTGAAGCCGCGAACAGGCACGAGGTGGAAAGACTTGTTCTCATTTCCACGGATAAAGCGGTTCGCCCGGTCAGCATCATGGGCGCCACCAAGCGTCTTGCAGAGATGATCGTGCTCGATGGCGCACATCACAGTGGGCGCGCCTATTCGGTGGTCCGTTTCGGAAATGTACTGGGGAGCCGCGGCAGTGTTGTGCCGTTGTTCAAAAATCAGATCGCGCGCGGTGGACCTGTGACCGTGACGCATGCCGACATGCATCGTTACTTTATGACGATCCCGGAAGCGGTGCATCTTGTTCTGCAGGCGGCCGCGATGGGGCAGGGCGGTGAAATGTTCATGCTCAATATGGGCAAGCAGGTCCGCATCCTTGACCTTGCCGAAGACCTGATCCGCCTCTCCGGGCTCGAGCCGCATCGCGACATTGAGATCACATTCACTGGCATACGACCCGGTGAAAAATTGCGTGAAGACCTGTGGGAGCATGGCACGCAGTTCAAACCCACCCAGCACTCTGAAATTTATCGTGCGGCCGAGGAAGAAAAAGTGGATGGCGCTCAGCTTGGACGCGTCATCGAGCAACTTGCTGGTCTGGCGCATCAATCCGAGACCGGCGGCTTGATCCGCCTGCTCGACGAATCGATTCCCTCTGCATCTGTTGGTTCTACTCCCTCCGATATGACTTCGCTGGTCTAGCTGGTCGAGACCATGACGCAAGTATCCCTTATTGAATGGAATAACTTTTTGGAAAAACACCTCAATGCACATTTGTTGCAGATGGGTGAATGGGGCGAATTAAAATCCGCGTTTGGATGGAAACCCATACGCGTCGTTCTTGACGGTGAAACTGGCGCGCAGATCCTCTTCCGCCGCCTGCCTTTGGGTTTGACTCTCGGCTACATGCCAAGACCAGCTGTCAGCTTTCAGCGATCAGCGCTCAGCGAGCGGTTTTGGCGCGAAGTGGATTTTGTTTGTAAACAGAATCGTGCGGTCTTCCTGAAAATCGAACCTGATCTATGGGATTACGAATCGTCCATCGTCCATGGTCAATGGTCTGTTTCCCCTCACAACATCCAGCCTCCTCGAACCATCATCATTGATATTAAAGACGATGAAGAGAAAATCCTCGCGCGTATGAAACAAAAATGCCGCTACAACATCCGCCTTGCCGAGAAAAAAGGTGTGACTGTTCGTGCGTGGGATGATATCGCTGGGTTCCATGCAATGATGCAGGTCACTGGGGGGCGCGATGGATTCGGTGTGCACTCGCTCGAATATTATCAACGCGCGTACAGGTTGTTCCATCCAAAAAAGACATGCGAATTGTTAGTTGCAGAATATGAAGGCAAGCCGCTGGCCTCTCTGATGGTGTTTGCGAATGGAAAACGCGCCTGGTACGTCTACGGTGCTTCCAATGACCAGGAACGCAACCGCATGCCAACCTATCTCCTGCAATGGGAGGCGATCCGCTGGGCGAAGGCGCGCAGCTGTGAAGAATACGACCTGTGGGGAGTCCCGGACGAAAATGAAGAATCCCTCGAAGCGAATTTCGAGACTCGCAACGACGGTTTGTGGGGTGTGTATCGTTTTAAACGTGGCTTCGGCGGCGAACTCAAGCGCGCTGCGCAGGCATTGGATAGAGTCTATAACCCGTGGTTGTATAAACTTTATCTTTGGCGCATGGCCGGGCGCGAGGCTGGTTAATGCAGGCATTTACCGGTAATTCCATTGAATGGAATGCACTCATTTCTGAACTACCCGAACCACACTTCCTGCAAACCTGGGAATGGGCGCAGGTCAAGGAGCAATACGGCTGGAAGCCCATGCCATTCACTTGGCAGGATGCATCGGGCCACATAGTTGCCGCCGCGATGATCTTGAAGCGCCAGATCCTTAATCGGGGATTCGCCGCGCGCGTATGCATTCTGTACGCGCCGAAGGGTCCGTTGCTGGAGTGGAATAATGAAGCGCTTCGAGGCCGCGTTTTGAATGATCTGCAATCCTTTGCCAAAAGACAAGGCGCGATCTTCTTCAAAATGGATCCCGATGTGGTGCTTGGGCGCGGAGTCCCTCATAGTGAGGATGATGTCACTGATAATACCGGGCAGGCTGTGGTATCTGACCTGACCCGTAGGGGATGGGGATATTCTTCGGACCAGATCCAATTCAAGAATACGGTGCTGGTCGATCTATCCCCAACTGAAGAAGAAATATTAGCACATATGAAACAAAAGACGCGTTATAACGTTCGGCTTGCCGAAAAGAAGGGCGTCACAGTGCGCGTAGGCACTTTAGAAGATCTGCCAATGCTTTATAAAATGTATGCAGAGACGTCTGTGCGCGACGGGTTCGTTATTCGTGATGAAGGATATTACAAGACGGTTTGGGAGATGTTCATGAGGCCAGTGGTCGGCAGTCAGCCGTTCGCTGCCCCGTTGATCGCAGAAGTAGACAACGAGCCCGTTGCCGCGATATTTCTCTTCCTTTTCGCCCGGCGCGCCTATTACGTCTACGGCATGTCGCGGGATGCACACCGCGAAAAAATGCCGACTTATCTATTGCAATGGGATGCTATGAAACGCGCAAAAACCCTTGGATATGATACATATGATCTGTGGGGCGCGCCGGATGAATTCAACGAAAGTGACTCGATGTGGGGCGTATATCGTTTCAAGGAAGGCCTGGGCGGGGAGGTGGTCCGCACCCTGGGGGCATGGGATCATGCACCGAACAAATTGTTGTATAAGCTGTATGCTGAAATCATGCCTCGCGTACTGGACGTGATGAGATCGCGCGGAAAGTCTCGTACTCGACAAGCTTTGGATTAGCCTTGCCTATTCCAGACACGTCCTCGTTAGCGACGCGCCCACATCAATTCCACAGCCATCCGAATTGGCATTCTCGAGCAGCAGATCGTCATAAAGCTTGCTCATCGTGACCGCGCCCCAACCATTCTCTTTCATCCACGGGAAGGCCAATACGCTGGAGTTGTAATCGTCGGTGCGGATGTGCATTTGGACGATATCCCCGCCCTTCGCCTCCTGTATCGCCCTCATCACCACCTCCGGTTCGCCGCCACCCCCAATGGAGAATAACGCCGCTACGAGATCGCGTTCCTGGCATAGCACATCCAAAGGGTAACTGATCACATCATACGTTGGGCGCACAAAACGCACAGTGTAATTCGCGCCCAATACCTGAGTCAACGCGCCGTACCATTTATCGTAATCTTTCAAGACGCTGACAGGGGACATCACACCGATGTTGACGTGATCGAACGTGTGATATCCGATCTCATGTCCCTTATCGACAAGCCGCTTCCAGATGCCGGGGTCCTGCCGGTCGAGATCGAGCAACTTAACGCCGATCGGAAAATATGTCACATGAAAATCAGGGAATTCGTCGAGCAATGTCTCCAGTGTTTGCATGCGGTATAGCAGATAACAATCGTCGTACGTAAATGCCATGTAACGATGTTTGCGGCTGCCGTTCCAGATCAGCGGCGCGGTGAAGTTCGGCTCATCCTGAAGTGAAGGGATGAATTTGCCTGCGGAAAGCCCAAGCAAGGTGACGCCGCCCAGTTTGAGAAAATCGCGCCGTGAGATCTTCATTTATTGGATGACCTGCACATTCATGCCGACCTCGAGCCTGCCACTGGTCAACGGGATGACGTTCATCCCAAAGATGGCCCCGAGTTCGTGCCTGCGATATTTCTCCAGTGTCTTGAGCGGTTCCTTGCTTTTCTCGAGCGTTTCCTTGTCGATCGTGGTGACCACGCAGCGCGCGCACGGTTTGACCAGCGCCAGCTCGACGTCACCGATCTTGATGTGCTTCCATGCATCCTCAGCAAAAGGTTCGCAGTCTTTAACGACAATGTTCGGGCGGAATCGATTCATGGGGATGGGCGACTCAAGCCGCGAGTTTAAGTCCTGAAGCGAGCCTTCGGAGGTGATCAGGATCGGGTAGCTATCCGCAAAGCCGGTATGGTCATCCTCGTTGATCGCATAAGATTCGTTCACCCTGCGTTGGACCCCATTTGCGACATGGACAAGCCGCACGGAAACATCCAGCCAGTCCGAGAACCAGTTCGCGACATCGTCACCCTGATCGATTGCATTAACACCCTTTGATTTCCAGATATTGACCGGCCAGGTGAAACCTTCAGTTTGGATCGCGACTCGAATTGAGTCAAAGTTCGGCGCAGAGAGCGTCACCACGCAGTCCGCTAAAGCCGGCGTGACCAAGGCGAGCTTTGGATATTCGCGCTGTGTCAGACAATCTCCGTCGGAGGTGACGACCATCATGCGGCGGTCATGCATCAGGCCGCGGCGTTCCACATCGGATTCGTTCACGTCGAATCCGCGGCAGGCCTTGATGGGATAGTAAGTCAGGTTGGATAGCGTTGCACTGAGTGGCGAGGCCGTATCGAAGTGTTTAATCATGGGCGAAATTGTACCCGATGCAGTAACGCTAAAAATTAAGGGTTTCGGCGAGTTTACGGCGATCTGCTTTTCCGTTGTTGGTGATGGGGAATTCGGCAGGGAAGATGAACCTGCGCGGGACCATGTATTCCGGAACGCGCTCGCCAAGTTGAAGTTTTATCTTGCGCATCATTTCAAAATCGGAGGCGATGGTCTTGTCTTTTAAGATCACGAATGCGACCAGGTGATCTGTGCGGCCATCCTTCATGACCGGGACGACGACCGCATCCTGCACGTTGGGCAACGCATGCAAATTGGCCTCAATATCGCCAAGCTCGATGCGATAACCGTGAAGTTTGATCTGGAAATCCATGCGGCCGTCATAGAAGACCAGGCCATCCTGATACCGTCCCCAGTCGCCGGTGTGATAGGCGCGCTGCCCATCCAGTTCGAAGAAGACGCGCGCGGTCAGGTCCGGGCGGTTGATATAGCCAATGCTGACATTCGGCCCTGCGATGATGATCTCGCCTCTTTCACCTTCTGCGACAGAGCGGCCTTCCTTGTTGTGGATCAGGATCTGGGAGCCGGGCATCGCGTACCCGATGGGAAGCGGATTATATTTTGCGATCATCTCGGGAGTGATCTGAACGGATGTGGTCACAACAGTGGCTTCCGTGGGACCATAGGCATTCCATAATTCTGCTTTCGGGAAACGCTTCATCAGATCGGTTGCGATCTCGGGTGCCAGGGTTTCACCCGCCAGCCAGAATTTGCGAATGGTGGGAATCATTTTTTCGCCAAATGCCGGTTCCATCAGGCACAGGCGCGCGAAGGAGGGGGTGGAAACCCACATGGTTGCATTTGAATCAAGCAGGGTCTTGAACAATTCCTTGAGATTGGCAATTTCATCCTTCGTCACACTGACGAACGTACCGGCTGTATACAAGCTGCAATAAGTATCGAGAATGGAAACATCGAAGGTGAAAGGGGCCTGGTTGAGAATGATCTCGCCGGCTTCCTGCATTTTATGTTCATCGATGGTCCATTCAATAAAGTTTTCAAGGCTGGCACGCGTGATCATGACGCCTTTGGGGTTACCTGTGCTGCCCGATGTGAAAATGATATACCAAACATCTTGCGGCCCGCGGGTTTGGATCTTAAGCTCGGGATTTTCGCTCGTGGTTTCCAGGATCTCGCGGATCTTTTCGACGGTTAAAACGAGGGGTGCTTGCGCGGTTTCGACCACCGTGTTCACTCTTTGTTCCGGCAGCGAGCTTTCCAGTGGAATATACGGGTGCCCCGATTTGATGCAGCCAATGAAAGCAACGGTCATTTCTATTTCTTTATGACCGAGCAGGACGATGGGCGAGCCGTCATTTGGCAGGAGGCGTGAAAGGTGATCGGCCAGCTTGTTGGACTGGACGGCCAGTTCGCCATACGTAAGCACCTGCCCACTGCTTTTATGGGCCACCCGTTGCGGGTGGACTTTGGCCCAATCGTCGATCTTTTGAATAATATCCATGCATCCAGGTCCCGAAAAAAACGTTAGAACAATCTTCCAGAAAAGATCAATATACCAAAAGCCACGAGATTGAAAGTAATCAGGATGGACAGCGCGCGCCAGAAAAAGCCATTATCATTCAGCAGGCGGTTGCCCTTGTACCTTTTGTCGAACCAGCTTGTGATCACTAATAGAACGCCATGATACAAACCATAAACAATATAACGCCAGGCGATCCCATGCCATAGACCCATCAACCCCATGGTCAGCATGAAGCCAATGTAGGAGGCAGTCTGGCTGTCCTTGAACCATTTTCCCTTCAATGCCGCGAAGGTGAAACGGTTATAGACGTGATCGCGGAACCAGAAAGACAGGCTCATGTGCCAGCGATTCCAAAAATCGCGGATGTCGCGCGAGATGAATGGGAGATTGAAATTCTCAGGGGTGTGAATGCCGAACAAATAGCTGAAGCCGATCGCAAAGGCGCTGTAACCCGCAAAGTCAAAAAACAGATAAAGGAAGTAGGCATACATGTAGGAGATGGTGCTCAAAAGATCCGTATTTTGCGCGGCGGGATCGAGCCAGTACTGTTTGATGAGCGCGGCGAGAATGAATTTATACAGAAAACCCGTAAAGATGCGATGAACGCCGCCGTCCATATCGCCGATGACCTGTTCCTTTGTGCGTTCACGATTCCAATCCTCGGTGAAGCGGCGGTAACGGTCTATCGGGCCGGAGGAGATGGTGGGGAAGAACAGCAGGAAGGTCAGGTATTGAAACGGATCCAGCTTCTTGATCACCTTGTCCTGGATGCCCATCAAGACATCGAGGCTGCGGAAGGTGATATAGGAGATCCCCAGAAAAACATAGGGAGATTCGATCTGAAAGAGGGGCAGGGTCTTTTCAACGATCAGAGGCAGAATGCTCAATACGACCGCAAGATAAAGAGGAAAGCGGCTGGCAACGCGCCCGCGAAGTTGAAGAAAACCGGCTGCAACGATCCATTGCAGGACCGCGTAGCCGACGACCAATATAATTCCAGGGACCACGCGATCCTTTTCGTTGTTGATATCCGAGTATTGAACGATAAGCATGAGCACGGTTGCGATCACCAGCCAGGCTTTCCAAAAGCGTTTGAAGAAACCGAGGATCAACGCAGGAATGAGGACGTAAAGGCTTATGCCAAAATAAAGAAAATCAGTGTATGGGATCATTGAATTGTCTCTGCGAGCTTTTGGCGGTTTACCTTGCCATTCGGTGTTGTCGGGAATTCAGGCAGGAATACGAATTTGCGCGGCATCATGTAATCCGGCAGGCGCTCTGCAAGCTGGCGTTTCAGCTCACGCATGGTCTCGTACTCTGAAGTCTGCGGCCTGTTCTTTAGAATAATAAAGGCGGCGAGATGGTCTGCGCGCTCGTTCTTCATCGCAAGCAATACCACGGCATCCTGCACGTTTGGCAGGGCATGCAAATTCGCTTCGATATCACCGATCTCAATTCGATAACCGTTCAATTTAATTTGAAGGTCCATGCGTCCATCGAAGAAGATCAGCTCATCCCGGGTGTGACCCCAATCACCCGTGTGATAGGCGCGTTGTCCGTTCAATTCAAAAAAAGCATTCGAATTTAATGCGGCCTGATTGATATAACCCACGCTCACGTTCGGCCCGGCGATGACGATCTCGCCTCTTTCCCCGCCCGTAACGGGTTGCCCGGCTTTGTCATGGACCACGACCTGGGTCCCCGGCTTGGCACGGCCAACGGGTAATGGCTGATATTTCGCAAGCACCTCTTCCGTGATCTGAATCGAGGTGGTTGCAACCGTTGCCTCGGTGGGACCATAGGTGTTCCAGACCTCGGCTTTGGGAAAACGCTTAAGCAAACCGGCCACAACTTCGGGCGCAAGCGTCTCACCGCAAAACCAGAACTTGCGGATGTGGGGAAGCATGGCCTCGGAGAATCCCGGGTCCATCAGGCACATGCGCGCAAAGGATGGCGTTGAAACCCATATTGAGATACCAGACCGGGCCAGCGCTTTGTATAATTTTTTCGGTTCTATGATCTCGTCTTTTGTCACGCTGAAAAGCGTCCCAGCGGTTGCAAGGCTGGAGTACACGTCCATTACTGAAAGATCAAAGGAGAAGGGCGCCTGGTTTAAAAATATCTCCTGCGCCTCCCTGAATTTCTGCTCATCCAGGATCCACTCCATGAAGTTTTCCAAAGATTCGCGCGTGATCGTTACGCCCTTGGGATTGCCGGTGCTTCCCGATGTAAAGATGACGTACCACGCATCATGCGGGCCGGGCAGGCGATACTGCACTCCGGTTTCATCCCCCCCTTCGTCTGTGATCTCTTTGATCTGTTCGGCTGTGAGCAAAGTGGCTTTTGCAGTTTCGACGATCGCCTCGATCCGTTGGGCTGGAAGCGAACTGTCCAATGGAATATAAGGGTGACCGGACTTGATGCAGCCGATGAATCCCACCAGCATCTCCACCTGTTTGTGACCCAAAAGAGCAACGGGAGAGTCGTCGTTTGGCATCATCTGCAACAAATGCCGGGCGAGTTTGTTGGATGCACGCGTCAATTGTCCGTACGTGAGGACTGTTTCGCCGCTGATATGGGCGGCGCGCTCAGGGTAAAGTTGACCCCATTTGTCGATCTGTTCGATCAGCTCCATGAAATTAAAAACCCTGGTACACGAAATCCGGAGGCGTGAAATTACCTTCGCCGTACATGACGATCAGCCCGGCGATGATCATGGAATAGTAAACGGTCAACAGAAAGACCCGTCCCCAGAAATTAGTGTAGAACGCCGTGATAAAAGTCATCAAGCGCTTTATTAACATACGTCCATCCTTTGGGGCTCGAGTGCGAAGCCATGTCGGCGCTGAAATACCTGTCCTGGCTGTATTCGTGAAAGTCGATCACGGGGATCTCATAGGGGGCCGTCACTTCGTGCAATATTTCGTAATAGGTATTCTGGGCTTCCGCGGAAACACCGAGCGCCTCCCAGAAAGGCCCATTGATCGGACGACCCAGCATCAATGGCTGCCCGCCAAGTTCATTCACAACGCGCAACAGGATCTTCATGTCGCGCCATTCCGTCGCTATTTTCACGTTCTCGATAAATCGTTGATCCTTTGAGCCGGGTTCAATGGGATTCGCCACCAGTTCGGCAACGCGATCCCAGCGATCGTCATCCACCCCGAATGAATTCCCGCTCGACCGGTCGATCTGTTCTGCCTGCGCTTCGGCGATGACTGCATTCCAATCAATGGGGGACTCTTCGCGCGTGATCTTTAACTTTTCACCTCCCTGATGGCGGATGAAGTCCCACACGGCATAATGATCCTGCAGGGTAATGAAGGCGATCTGTAGCTTCCCGAGCGGCCAGGCAAGATAATATTTTATTTTGCTTAAAGGAGAACCATCTGCAAGGGCTTGCAGGGTGAATTTCAAGAATGGGCGTTCGGCCAGCGTGTTGGGATAATCCATCATTCTTTCGGCGGCCAGTTGTTTTGTCTCCCAACTGATGTAGGAACTGAAAGCCAATTCCAGGGCATGCAGCTCCGAGAAGTTCGGGTCGTAATTATCGGCATTCATTGCACCGCCTGGAGCCATGGTGATGGTGGCCGGCGCGAATGAAATGGCAACCTTCTCTCCCTGCAGGTTTGGTCCAAGAGCTGCCAGGTCCTGTGCCATGCTGAGCATGGAGGTACCCTTGTTCGCAACTTCGAACACCATAAAACCGGTGGGATAGTGTTGGAAGAACTTATGGGCCTGATAATCGCTGGGGATCAGCACCATTTCAGAACTTCCGTACATCACAAGCAGGTCGTCCTGTTTGAACGCAAGGCGCTGAAGCACATTTCCTTTAAGCACTTCGTGGTGATCCAGCTGTGCAACCGAGTGAATATATTTCCGCTCGAAGAGGGACGCGTAAACGGTAAATAAAACAGCCGCAAGAACTGCCCCGAGCAGGGCAACCATTGAGGCTGAGAGATGAGGCGCTTGTTTCATCCCTGTTCGGCTCGTTTTTCGAAGTAATCGATGATCTTTTGCGGGGTGGCCCATTCTTCACGTTCGATCTCGCCGGGCGCAAGGTCGAGGCCAAAATCCTCTGAAAGGGCCAGCACCAATTCGATGGAGGCGAGCGAATCGAGCAGTCTTTCCCCGAACAGGTCGATGTTCAGATCTTTGCGAACCTGGTCTGTGCCAGTATATTTTTCCAATTCTTTTAGAACGACTTCCGAGGTGGACATTGCATGATCCTTTTCAAGTATTAATTGGCAGGATTATACCATCTAAGGTTTTGAGGATTTTTCGATTGATTTGCCTCATTGCATTTGACCAAGCCCATTTGTGAAAACAAAATAGATCAATCTCTCCCAAATAATTTTTTCCAGGAGGATTAATTGGATGAATTGAAAAACTCACGCCCCTTGATCGAACAGAAGATGATCAGCCGCCTTCGTATTTGAAAGAAACCTTGATCTTGGCGCGGTAGGCGGTGACCTTCCCGTCGTCAATGACCATGTCCAGTTCAACGACTTCGGCGACTCGCAACTCGCGCAGGGACTTGGCGGCGCGCTCGACTGCCGCAGTCGCAGCTTTCTCCCATGATTCCGTGCTGGTTCCAACTAATTCGATGATTTTGTAAACGCTCTCTGCCATGATCGTTCTCCTTTTATTATTTGATTGATGTTGTAACCAATATACAACATTTAACAGCGCCGCACAATCTCTTTTATTCCACACCCTCCGCCTCTATTGGCAAACCTGCTCAAAAATATATTCTTTATATTTTGGCGCTATGTCTGCATTTTCCAATAGTGGCAGCCACGCAGATACCGGTGTGACCAGTACTTCCCTGGAACCGTCCGGCAGGTCATAACGCGTCCACAGCAGGCCGACTAATTCACCGGCCTCGTTGGTGACCGCGCCTCCGGATGATCCAGAGTCGATCAGGTCCTCCTGCCCGGGCTGGACAATCGTTGCGAATGAAACTGCCGCGTAGCGTTTCTCTTCCTTGATCATCGGGTCGAGATCGAGACGGGGTTGGGAGGCTGGATCAGTCACAGTGACCTGCGCCGCGACCGACGGATATCGCCCCAGCGGACTGCTGATGACCGTCAGAACCTCGCCGGCCGCAACTGGTTCTGCAGACAGGCAGGGATGGCGGACGTTCAGCCTGTCCAGCCTGGAGGCAGACAGCTTTCCAATCGAGAGGTCGATGCTTTTCTCGGTGAAGATCACCCACTCGATCGGAAGGTCGAAATTGTAGATATGTTCATTCCAGAGCGGCAATTTAAAATATTCATTGCGCGAAGGTAGCGTCTTCAGTACGTGCCAGTTCGTAAGCACAATGCCATTTCCAATATAGGTGCCGGTCGCAAAAGCAAAGGAACCTTGTTCGTCCGGGATGGAGTGGATCAGGCCCGTGGGTTGGATGGGTGAACGGATGGCAATTGCGGTCAGCGCCAACGCCAGCAGGGCGATGATGTACGGCCTGGATTTATGAAATGGTTTCGGCATATTTATCATGACAAAAGACTTTGGAGATTTTCCTCAGCGATCATATAAGTTGGGGAGTCTGCTAATTACCAATTGTCCCAATGTACAACCTCATCCAACGACCTTCTTCCGCCCTTCTTCGGCGCGGCTGTGATCTTTTCCTCCTCGAGCGGATACCCAAAAGATAGCGCAACCCGCAAATGCCATTCGGCAGGGAATTTCAGGATCGAGCGCGCTTTATCAAATTCATAAAGTGACGCGGGGCACGAGCCCACTCCCAGCTCCCAGGCGGCGAGTTGCATGAATGCCGCGGCCTGACCAGCATCGAACATGATTTGGAATTTCCCTTCCGGGTCCGGGGTGAGGATGGCCACTCCCAACGCCGCGCCCGCGAGATGTCCCGCCCATTCGCCGCACGCGGATAATTCCTTCAAAATATTCTTGTCGCGTATCGCAATGAATTGCCAGGCCTGATTATTCTTGGATGATTGTGACCTGCGTCCCGCATTAAGAATGGCATGGATCACATCGTCGGGCAGAGGTTTATCTTGAAATTTACGTATCGCACGCTTTGTGCGAACTGCTTCTGAGACGTTCATGAGGCTCCTCCATTTTCCGCCGCCGGTCGAGTAGGCCGAAGGCCGTATCGAGACCAGCGGGACATAGTTGGTTAAGAAATAGTAAACATCCTGCGGGTTTGTAAGAAACCCATTATTATTCTCATCCTGGACTTATACAGACATTTTATATTGTTTCCAGTCGATTCGCCATCATTCGCACAAATTGAATTAACAGCTCACAGAACGTCCCGAAGGTTTGATCGGTTGAACAGGGTTTTTCACCGTTCGTGCCGCGAGCAGCGGCGGCGGCACGCCGGTGCGAGACGGCAAGGAAACCTTCGGGACGGTGCGTAATATCAGTTAACAGTTTTTTCCGTACCAAGGAAAGTGAGCATGCGCGAACCATCCGATCCAAAATTTGATAGTAGGGGGCGAACAAGGGAGCTTCTTGCGCGTGTGCGCCCGGCGGTCCCTTTTGCCTCGGGTGTGATGGCTGCCTTCGTGGCTTTTCTTCTCTACAACCTCTTTTTCATAAAACCTAATCAATTAACGGCGCGTGATGTCAATGAGACGGTCGCGCAAGCGATGGCGTCTGCAACGCCTCTGCCGGCGTATT
Organism: uncultured Anaerolineaceae bacterium; assembly: GCA_964549865.1. Taxonomy (GTDB): domain Bacteria; phylum Chloroflexota; class Anaerolineae; order Anaerolineales; family Villigracilaceae; genus Villigracilis. Next base: position 12,334 of record CAZJYB010000030.1, on the reverse strand, counting down.
CCGCGAGCGTGTATCAAGTCATCCGGCCTTCGCTTGTGCTTGTTCAAGTGGAGAAATCGCACGAGGACGCCGAATCAGAATTCGGTTTGGGGAGCGGCGTGATCGTCGATAACTTCGGGAATATCCTCACCAGTCTGCATGTCGTGGACGGTGCAAGCAGGATCCTGGTCACCTTCGCGGACGGCATGCAATCTGAGGCGGAGATTGTCCTGGCGCAGCCGGAGAATGATATCGCCGTCTTGCAAGCGTATGACACGCCGTTGACCGTGGTGCCGGCCGTATTGGGGAATCCCAATTCGATGCGCGTCGGTGACGAGGCTTATGCTGTGGGGAATCCGTTCGGCCTTTATGGTTCGATGAGCGCGGGTGTGATCTCCGGTTTTGACCGTACGTTTACGGTGTTAGAAACCGGGGTGGAGATCGAAGGCATGATCCAGATGGACGCGGCGGTCAACCCCGGTAATTCGGGCGGGCCATTATTGAATCGCAGCGGGCACGTGATCGGCATCGTGATCGGAATTCTTAATCCAACAGAAGGTAGTTTTTTTGTAGGCATCGGCTTTGCCGTGCCGATCAGCACAGCAGTGGGCGGCATGGGCTCGCCCCCTTATTAAAGGAGACGCATATGGATCAAAAAAGTAGTGCAGAAAACAAATTGCCAATGGAACGCGTGTTATATGAAGTGAAGAAGGTCATTGTCGGTCAGGATCATCTGCTGGAACGATTGATCGTTGCACTATTGGCGCGCGGACATATCCTTGTGGAAGGTGTGCCGGGCCTGGCAAAGACCATGGCGATCAAGACCCTTGCAGATGTCATTGGCGGGGAATTCAAACGCATCCAATTCACGCCGGATCTTGTGCCTGCGGACCTGATCGGGACGCGCATCTATAACCAGAAAACCGGTGAATTCAACACATCCCTCGGTCCAGTGTTCACGAATTTATTACTCGCGGATGAGATCAACCGCGCGCCCGCCAAAGTGCAAAGCGCTTTGCTCGAAGTGATGCAGGAACATCAGGTGACGATCGGGCGCGAGACCTTCAAGGTGCCGAGTCCGTTCCTTGTGCTTGCGACGCAGAATCCAATTGAGACGGAAGGGACCTATGCCCTGCCCGAAGCGCAAGTGGACCGCTTCATGCTTAAAGTGATAGTGGGGTACCCAAGCTCGACGGAGGAGTTTGTGATCGTGGAGCGCATGACGAGTGTGTTGGCCGGCGTGCAAAAGGTATTGACCACCGATCAACTGCTTGACTTGCAAAAGAAGGTGGATCAGGTTTATGTGGACCCGGCATTAATTGAATACTCCGTGCGGATGGTGACTGCCACGCGCAAACCAAAAGATGTGGGGCTGGCCGATCTCGAACGTTACATCATGTATGGCGCAAGCCCGCGTGCTTCGATCAATCTCATTCTTACTGCGCGGGCGCTTGCCTTCGTGCGTGGGCGAGGGTACGTGCTTCCGCAGGACGTTCTCGATATGGCGCTCGACGTCATTCGTCACAGGCTTGTGCTTTCCTACGAGGCCCTCTCCGATAATATTACGAGTGATGAGGTGTTAAAGAAGATACTCGACCGTATCCCGATCCCGGTGGTGCCATTGCATGAACACTTCAACGTCCGCGCAGACTCCTGAGCGTATCCTGCACCGGCTGGACTGGCAGGTCATCCGCAGGTTGGATGGTTATCTGCAGGGCGATTATCGCAGTCTGTTTTATGGCTTTGGTGTGGATTTCGCCGACCTGCGCGAATACCAGCCGGAAGACGACATCCGCTACATCGATTGGAATGTCAGCGCGCGGATGAACACTCCCTACGTCCGCAAGTATGTGGAGGATCGCGAGGTCATCGCGTGGTTCCTGCTCGACCTGAGTCCCTCCGTTGATTTCGGTGCCGTAGGCAATCAAAAGCGGGCAGTCCTGATCGATTTTGTCGCCACGCTTGCACGCTTATTGACGCGGCACGGGAATCGCGTCGGGGCGATCATGTATGGGAGCAAGATCCAGCACACGGTCCCCGCGCGAGGCGGGCGCAATCAGGTCCTGCGCCTGATCAACGATCTGTTGAAGCAACCGCATTTGTCACGCGCGCCGCTTACCGATCTGGGTCCCCTTATCAAAGGCGGACTGCATGCGATGAAAAAACGCTCTTTGGTATTCATCGTTTCGGATTTTATCAGCGCGCCGGGCTGGGAACGTCCGCTTAATTTATTGAACCAGCGCCATGAGGTCATCGCGATCCGTTTGTGGGACCCGCGCGAAATGGAACTGCCGGATATCGGCCCCATCGTCATGGAGGATGCGGAGACGGGCGAGCAGTTGTATGTGGACACGCACGATAAAAAATTCCGTCAGCGATTTCAAGAGGCTGCAAATGAGCGCGAAGCTGCATTGAGCGAATCATTCAAACGCGCCGGCGTGGATATGCTGCCGCTTTCCACAGAGGAAGATATCACCCGTGCCATCGTCCGTTTTGCCGCGCTGAGGCGGCAGCGCCGAAAGTAATCCTTTTATGTCTTTTATCTGGCCCGTATTGCTCTGGTCGTTTTTGACAATTCCACTGTTGGTCTTGTTGTATCTTCGCATGCAACAGAGACGAAAACAATTTGCCCTGCGATATGGCACTCTTGGGTTGGTACAGCAAGCGGCAGGGCGCGGCGTCGGTTCACGCCGGCATATTCCTGCAATGCTCTTTCTTGGTGGTTTGTGTATTTTATTGCTCGCGATGGCGCGTCCACAGATGAATGTGAGTCTGCCAAAGGTGGAAGGGATCGTGATCCTGGCGTTCGATGTTTCCGGCAGCATGTCTGCAGATGATTTCCAGCCCACGCGCATGGAAGCCGCCAAGATCGTTGCGAAGGAATTTGTTGAACGTCAGCCAACCAGTGTGCAGATCGGGATCGTCGCGTTCAGCGACAGCGCGTTCTCTGTGCAGCTTCCAACGAATGACCAGGCTTCCATCCTGGCTTCGATCGATCGGCTTCAAACCCAGCGAGGCACCTCTCTTGCGAATGGCATTATGGTCTCGTTAAATACGATTGCCAATGCAAACAGCGAGCCATCGATCGCCGAAGGGACTGATCCGGCGTCCACCCCAACACCGATGCCAGCAGGCACGGACCAATCTGCTGTCATCGTCCTGCTCACAGATGGGGAGAACAATATGGAACCGGATCCGCTGGCTGCCGCGCAGCTAGCCGCGGACCGCGGCATTCGCATCCATACGATTGGGATCGGCAGCGCTGCGGGAACGGTTCTCGATGTTAACAACTTTACCGTGTTCACGCAGTTGGATGAGGCCACCCTGCAACAAATATCGGAGATCACCGAAGGTCTTTATTTCAATGCCGAGTCCGAGGAAGATCTGCGCACCATTTATGACAATATCGAGCCGCGTTTGAAGATCGAACAGGAGCAGACCGAGGTCACCGCGATCTTTGCGGGTTTCAGCATCCTGGTCTTGTTGGTCGGCGGCATGCTTTCACTGTTTTGGTTCAGCCATGTACCGTGAACCTGAATTAACGGTATAGGAGGTCGTTATGGAACTGCTCTGGCCCGGCTCGCTCTACCTATTGGGATTAATTCCCCTGCTTATCCTCATCTATATCTGGATACTGCGCCGGCGGAAGCCGTTTGCTGTGCGTTACTCCAGCCTGTCCCTGGTGCGTGAGGCGCTTCCGAAACAATCGCAGTGGCGCCGGCACTTGCCGTTTGCCCTTTTCCTGCTTGCATTGTCGAGTCTGATGCTTGCACTGGCGCGACCGATGCAGCTTGTAAGCCTGCCCGCCTCGAATGCGACCATCATCCTCGCCATGGATGTTTCGAGGAGCATGTGCGCAACGGATATCCTGCCCAGCCGCCTCGAGGTAGCCAAAGAAGCTGCCATGACATTTGTGCGGAATCAAAAATCCAACACACAGATCGGGATCGTTGCCTTCGCGGGCTTCGCGGTGTTGGTTCAACCTCCGACAACGGACAAGCAATTATTGCAGGATACCATTCGGAACCTGACCACTGCGCGCAGGACAGCCATCGGTGAAGGCATTCTTACATCGCTGGCTGCACTCTCCGAAATAGACGAAAATATCACAAGCCCGTATTCAGGGATCGAACCGGTGCCATATCCTGCCGGAGAGTACGCGCCCGCGATCATTGTCCTGCTTACGGATGGGGCCAGCAATACCGGGGCACCTCCTCTGCTGGCGGCGCAATTATCGGCAGAGCGAGGCGTGCGGGTATATACGATCGGGTTTGGCACGGACCATAACGATACGACACCGAATTGCGGCACTGCAGGTGGCTTTGATCCAAATGATTTTGGACAGTTCGGTGGAGGCGGGGGCGGAGGTGGATTCCGTAGGGAGATCGATGAGGAAACCCTCAAACAAGTGGCGGATGCAACCGGCGGTTCCTATCATCTGGCTGCGAGCGCAGGTGAATTGCAGGAGGTTTTCGAAAACCTTCCCACGCAGCTCATCACCGTAACTGAAACGATTGAGATCAGTGTCATGTTCGCGGCGCTTGGCGCGCTGCTTGTCACGCTTGCGATCGCCCTTTCGATCATCTGGCATCCTCTGTCTTGATCTTACAGAATATCTGAAACGACCATCTTTTTACCACTAAGGCACAAAGCCTCAAAGGCACTAAAAGAAAAAAAGACCTTTGTGGCCTCGTGTCTTCGTGACTTTGTGGTTGACCTTCAAGCGCTTTCTCACATGCATGTTACTGGTCTGTTTGTACCTGCGGGTATAATTTACATAATGGACTCACAACAGATCACATTTCGCAGTTATCTTCCATCCATGATCACGCTCATGCTCCTCGGCTGGGGCGGGTTATTTCTTGTGCTTTACTTTTCGCTGCCTTTCGTGTGGTCGCGCTGGAGTTTCTTCGTGCTTGGGATCATGGCGCTTACCGGTACAGCCCTGCCCATCGTTTACTTTCTACATCAACGGTTTCCCGAAAACCCTGCTGCAGAAGCGAACGTCATCGTGCGCCAGGCACTCTGGGTGGGCGTGTATGGCGCCACCCTCGCGTGGCTTCAACTCGGGCGCCTGGTCACGCTTTATGCCATTCTCGGCCTTGCAGGCGGGCTGATCGCAACCGAATATTTCATCCGTATTCGCGAAAAAGCCAATCGCCGCGCCCCCATGATCGAAGAAGACGATGACGACGACGCTGCGTAATCTCCCCTCCGTGGAACAAATTCTACAAACACAGACCGCCGCCGACCTGATGGTGCGCTATGGCCGGCCTTTGACTCTGGATGCGATCCGTTTTACGCTGGATGAAGTACGCACCCGCTTCAAATCTGGGGAGATAACTGTCCTGCCCTTAAAAGACCTGATCCTGGCCCAGGCAGATTCCACCCTAGCCGCGTGGACGAAGGCCACCCTGGTGCACGTGATCAACGCTTCCGGTGTGATCCTGCATACCAATCTCGGTCGCGCCCCGCTCAGTGATCTTGCCCTGCGCGCCATGGACAACATTGCGCGCGGCTATTCCAATCTCGAGTATGACCTTGAAAAAGGCGAACGCGGCTCGCGGCTGATCCACGCGGAATCCATTCTGCAAAAATTGACAGGCGCGGAAGCCGCGGTCATTGTGAATAACAATGCTTCTGCAGTCCTGCTGGTGTTATCTGCGCTTGCAGGTAAAAAACGGGTTGTTATCTCGCGTACGCAGCTCGTGGAGATCGGCGGAGGCTTTCGTGTGCCGGATGTGATGAAACAATCCGGTGCAAAACTTGTGGAAGTGGGCGCCACCAATAAGGTCCGTTTGTCGGATTATCGCGAAGCCCTGGAAGAGCCGGCTGCGCTTGTGATGCATGCGCATCGATCAAATTTTAAACTGGTCGGCTTCACCGAGGAGCCGGATCTGGAAAAGATGGTGGAAGTCGCGCATAAGGCCGGCATCCCGGTGGTCGATGACCTTGGCTCCGGCGCGCTGTATGACACCGCGAAATATGGTCTTGCCCATGAGCCTACAGTACAGGAGTCTCTGGCCGCAGGCGTGGACATTGTGTGTTTCTCTGGGGATAAGTTGTTGGGTGGCCCGCAGGCTGGCATTATTATCGGCAAAGCGGACCTGATCGCGAAGATCAAGAAGCATCCGTTGGCACGCGCCGTACGTGCGGACAAATCCTGCCTGGCAGGGTTGACTGCCACGCTGTTGCATTACCTCAAGGATGAGGCCGAGCGGAAAGTGCCGGTTGTGAGGATGATGTCTCTTACGCAGAACCATTTGAGAGGTCGGGTGGAGGCGTGGGTGGAGGAGATCGGGGCCGGGAAGATCATCAAAGGAGAATCCACTGTGGGAGGCGGCAGCCTACCCGGGGAATCCATCCCCACTTTTCTTCTTTCTCTTGAGGTCGAATCTGCTGAACGATTCCTGAGATTGTTAAGAAGAAATTATCCACCCGTGATCGCGCGTACCGAAAACAATAAAGTATTGCTGGATCCACGCACAGTCCTGCCGGAACAGGACCATGCCTTGATCGCTTGCGTGAAAAAGGTGCTCGAGAGCGTGCCGTGAATTCTTACGAGATTGCCGTCGAGGTCGTCATATTCTTAAATAAAAATTCGTGCAATTAGTATTACAGCGCTAGGTTGCTCCCTGCGCCGTCCCCGGCGCAGGAATTCCCTCGCAAACGCCGCCGGGGACGGCGGCTTGAGCCTGACTTTGCGTTGTAATATTAGTTAATTCGCTGAATTCGCGTTGAATTATGGAGAAAAAAAATGAAGTCTGATTTTGACGCCCTCATGCAAAAACGGGACCTGGATGCGATCATGATCTTTGGGAATGCGGAACATAACCCGCCCATGTATTATTTTACGGGCGGTGGGCATGTGAGCCATGCCACGTTGATCAAGAAACGCGGCGAGGACGCCGTACTCTTTCATGCTGATATGGAGCGCGATGAAGCCGGGAGAAGCGGCTTGAAATTGATGCCGTATACCAAATACGACGCCGATGAACTGCTCAAAAAGGCGAACAATGACTTTTTACTGGCCGGCGCCATGCGATATGAGTTGATGCTCAAGGATTTGGGAGTCACGGCTGGCCGCGTGGGCGTGTATGGTACATATGATATCAGCGCGGTCTTTGGATGGCTTTCTCATTTGCAAAAGTTAATGCCTCAGATCGAATTTGTGGGCGAACCGCGCGAAGAGTCGATCTTCATGCGCGCCATGGAAACCAAGGATGAATTCGAGGTCGAGCGCATTCGAAAGATGGGCAAGGTAACTATCGACGTAGTGGGCAAAGTTGCAGAATACCTCACTTCACGCGAAGTGAATAAAGATGAAGTGCTTTTGAAAGAGGATGGAACGCAGTTAACCGTGGGCGATGTGCATTCCAAAATTAGACTGTGGGTGTCTGAACACGGGGCAGAATTGCCCTCCGGTTTTATCTTTGCCATCGGCCGCGATGCCGGTGTACCGCATTCGAGTGGAAACCCGCAGGACTTGATGAAGCTTGGCCAGACGATCGTGTTCGATATTTATCCGGCTGAGGCCGGCGGCGGATATTATTATGATTTCACACGCACCTGGACTTTGGGTTATGCCACGCCGCAAGCACAGGAGCTTTTCGACCAGGTCAAGGAGATCTATGAAAAGTTGATGGATAACTTCGATCTGAACGCGCCCTTCAAGGATTATCACCGCATGGTGTGCGAGTATTACGAATCGAAGGGACATCAGACGCCGCTCAATACCAGGGCGCCGATGGAGGGATACGTCCACAGCCTCGGGCACGGCGTTGGGCTCAATATCCACGAAAGGCCGTTCAGCAGTTTGCAGATTGGCGACGATCACCGCCTCGCGTCCGGTGTGGTGATCACTTCCGAACCCGGTTTGTATTACCCGGAAAAAGGCATGGGCTTCCGCATCGAAGATACACTTTGGGTGCGGCCGGATGGTAAGATGGAAATCCTTGCTGAATATCCGTATGATTTTGTGTTGCCAATGAAGAAGTGGAAGAAGTGAACGATCTAAAACCTGCCCGCATCCTGGCCATCGAAACCTCCTGCGATGAAACCGCCGCGGCGGTTATCGAGAATGGGCGCGCGCTTCATGCATCTGTAGTTGCCTCGCAAATGGAGATGCATGCGCGCTTCGGCGGTGTGTATCCCGAGGTGGCCTCGCGCCAGCATGTGTTAAGCATCATCCCAGTCGTTGAACAGACGCTTGCACAGGCAAATCTCACGCTCGACGATATGGATGCCATCGCGGTCACACAGGGTCCCGGCCTGGCCGGTTCGCTTGTGGTTGGGATGAACATGGCGAAGGGCCTAGCGCTCGGCGCCAACAAACCGCTTGTGGGTGTCAATCATCTGGAGGGACACATTTATTCTGCATGGGTGCATAGATCGAATGAGGCTGCCCCGCCCGAGCCGCAATTCCCTTTGATGGCCTTGCTCGTCTCCGGTGGACATTCTGAATTAAATCTCATGACCGATCATTTGACGTATAAACGCCTCGGCTCCACGCTGGACGACGCGGCGGGTGAGGCCTTCGATAAAGTGGCACGCCTGTTGGGACTTTCCTACCCGGGAGGGCCCTCCATTCAAAAAACTGCAGAGCAGGGAGACCCCGATCGTTTTAACTTCCCGCGCTCCTGGCTGGAGGGTACGTGGAATTTCTCTTTCAGTGGCTTGAAAACTTCAGTCCTATATGAAGTTCAGAAATTAAAGAAACTGAGCAAGGATTTGCCCGTGGCAGACCTGGCCGCATCGTTTCAAAAAGCCGTTGTGGATGTGCTATTCAAAAAGACAATGAACGCCGCGCGTGAGTTCGGTGCAAAGGAGATTTTAGTGGCAGGCGGTGTCTCCGCGAATCGTCTGCTGCGCGAAACGTTCCAGGCGCAGACCGAATTCCCCATTCATATCCCGGCGCTTTCCCTTTGTACAGACAATGCCGCCATGATCGCGGCAGCCGGATATCATCGTTTCGCTCTTGGCCATGTTTCGGGGCTGGATATCGACGTCCTGCCTACGTGGCCCCTCTCTTAAATTCAAAGCGTCGCAGACGTGCTCACGTCTACGACGCTTTTCGAGGGAGAATGTACATGCTTATTATATTCACCAAGTTAAGCCGGCCCTGAACAAAACCTAAAAATAAAATAAGAATTTGGTATCGAAATCCCGCCGCTTACCCGACCACCGATTACAGCGCGTTGAGCAGATCCTCAAGCGAGAGCGGCCCTTCTCGCAGGATCTTTGGCTGCGCGCCTGTGCAATCCACCAGTGTGGATGGGACGCCACCGGGCGTTTTCCCGCCGTCAAGGATCAATGGAATGCGCCCATTGAGTTGCCCATATACCTCCTGTGCCGTCAATGGGTTTGATCGCCCAGAGATATTGGCAGAGGTCACTGCCATGGGGCCGGCTGCGCGTAAAAGTGCACGCGCGTCTTTGTGATCTGGGATACGGACTGCCACAGTAGAAGTGGCGGACACTGCCGGGGGGAGAGTCTGTTTTTTGGGGATGACGCAGGTGAGGGGTCCGGGCCAGAAGTGGGCCGCGAAAACGTGGGCCATCTGTGGAATGGTCCCAGCTATTAAATCCAGGTCATCCACATCCGCGATCAAAACAGGGATCGCTTTTTCCAAGGGACGATCTTTCGCTTGATAAATATTTTCGATGGCTTGATTATTGAATGCGAACGCGCCGAGGCCATAGACGGTGTCGGTAGGAAATGCAACGAGCCCTCCGTTCTTTAAAATTTCAAGGGCCTGCTCTATTTCACTTGTTGGAATAATTTCTGTTTTCATGGAAAAATAATTTCAAGCAAACGGTCGCGGCGTGTGAGATCCTGGTGCAGGTTGATGGTTGCCTGTGGAAATGAATCTCGCGCGAGACTTAAGCTTTGCGCGCCAAGGGATGCTTCGATCTCAAACAGCATTTTGCCATGAGGCGCGAGCCAGTTGGGTGTAAGTTTGAAGAGGCGGCGATAGAGCACAAGGCCGTCCGCGCCACCATCGAGGGCAATGGTGGGTTCACGCCCATAGATGGGAAGCTCGTGCATGATTTCGGTGGGGACGTAGGGGAGGTTGGCACAAATTAAGTCCAAGGTCGAAGGTCGAAGGTCAAGGGCTGGCAATAGATCGCATTCGATAAAATCAATTTGTTTTTCGACGCCGAATTTTTTGGCGTTGCTTTGCGCCACTTTCAGCGCGGCGGATGAAATATCCGTTGCGAGGATGCGCACATCAGGAATATGGACCGCGAGGGTGACCGCGATCGCACCTGAACCTGTGCCGATATCTGCAACGAGCTTTTTTTCTTGTGAGGCTTGAAGCCATGTAATTGCTTTTTCAACAAGCAGTTCCGTCTCGGGACGGGGAATGAGCACGTCTTTTGTGACCTCAAGATCGAGGCCGAAGAATTCCCAGTGACCGATGATATAGGGCAGGGGAATCCCGGCCCGGAACTGGTCGAATGCTTCTTGTGCTGAGACAAGCTGAGGTGGGGTAAGAGGCGTGTCCAGATGCGCGAGCAGCCATGGGCGTGGACGTCCAAGAACGAAGGCAAGCAGAATCTGCGCGTCAAGTTCCGTCCAATTGCCGTGCAGTTGTTTAAGATACTCTTTTATTTTCATGTTTGTATTGTAGGGGTGACCCCACAATGTCATCAAAGTATTGTGTGGGGCAGGTTGCACTGCTGATTATTTTATCGCAAGCAAAGATAGATATTCGAAGGCGATGTTGTTGTTCATGTTGATTCTCCTGTTTCTTAAACACAAAGGACACGACACTTGCGCCGCACTGCGTTCGTTGCAGTGCAGGTGAGGTCACCAAGGAAAAGAGCTGAAATTGTTCTTCCCATCGTGTACTTCGTGTCCTTTGCCGTCTCGCATGATTTGCTAAGCAAATCACGTGCTGCTGGGCTTCGCGGCACGAACGGTGTGGTCAACTCATTTTATTCGTCGTCGTCCACGCCGGTGGCGGACAGCCGATCTGCTTCATCACGCGTGGAAAGCTCGTCGATAAATTGGTCGATCGCGCCATCCATGACCGCCGGCAGGTTATAACTTGAAAAACCGATGCGGTGGTCGGTGACGCGGCTTTGCGGATAGTTATACGTGCGGATCTTTTCGGAGCGTTCGCCTGTTCCCACCTGCGAGCGACGATCTGCTTCCAGTTCTTCGCGGCGTTTTTGTTCTGCAATTTCAAATAACCGTGCACGCAGGATGCTTAGCGCGCGCAATTTGTTTTGCAACTGTGAGCGTTCGTCCTGGCAGGTCACGATCATGCCCGTCGGTTTATGATACAAGCGCACGGCGGTGGAGTTCTTTTGTACGTTCTGCCCGCCTGCGCCGGAGGAACGATACACCTCGATCTCGATATCGCTTTCGGGAATTTCAACCTCAACATCGTCCACTTCGGCCAGGACGGTGACCGTTGCGGTGGATGTATGAATGCGTCCCTGGGCTTCGGTGGCGGGCACGCGCTGCACGCGATGCACACCGGATTCGTATTTCAATTTTGAATAGGCGCCTTTGCCTTTGACCTCAAAGATCACTTCCTTGTAGCCGCCCACGCCGATGGAGCTCTCAGACATGATCTCGGTCTTCCAGCGTTTGGTTTCTGCATGGCGGATATACATACGGAACAGGTCTGCGGCGAAGATGGCAGCTTCGTCACCGCCCGCGCCGGCGCGAATTTCCACGATGACGTTCTTATCGTCACGCGCGTCCTTGGGAATCAGCAGTCCCTTGATCTCTTTTTCAAGAACTTCGATCCTGGGAGTGAGGTCCTCCACGTCCGCTTTGGCGAGAGCGATAAGCTCCGCGTCATTTTCAGATATGATCAGTGCCCTGGCTTCCTCGATGCTTTTCATGGCCTGGCGGTACTCACGTGCCTTTTGGACGAGCGGCTCCAGGTCCACGCGTTCCTTGTTGATCTCGCCGGCGCGTTGATAGTTACCGCCCACTTCGAGCAGGTCATTCCCCAGTTGTTCGTATCTATCTTCGATGGATTGTAATTTCTCGAGCATATGAATTTCCTTGCAGCGGCATCCTGCCGCTCTAAAAAATAGCGAAATAAAGCGCGGCAGGGTGCCGCGCGAATGCGATTATACCACCCGCGATCGGCTGATATCTTCATCCTGCAAGCTAGTAACTTACAAGTGCAGAAAGCACCATCGAAAGGATCAGGATCACGGCCAGGATCGCGAAAAGGATCTGTGCGGCCCTTTGCCGGCGTTGATCATCGTCCGGTTTGGTTTGTTTTTTGTTCTTTGAATTCTTTGCGGCCATTTCTTTACTCACTTTACGTAGAACGTCCCGCAGGTTTGATCTAAAAACAGGTTTGAGTTACGGCAACCTGCGGGAC